>JABDNZ010000322.1 GCA_013043565.1 Gemmatimonadota bacterium
TCATCTCGAGAGATCTCCAATTGCCGGGCCAAGGAGAAGTCCCCCTGACCATAGAGGGTGGCAAAGTTGATCGTCTTGGCTCGCCCCCTCATCTCGGGCGTCACGTCGTTCAATGGGACGTCAAAAATCACCGCCGCCGTTTGCTTATGGACGTCGATCCCCTCCTGGAATGCCCGAACGAAGGCGTCGTCCCCCGAGAAGTGGGCCAGGATCCGAAGCTCGATCTGCGAGTAGTCGGCGCCGAAAAAGACATGCCCCTCTTCGGCAACGAAGCCTTTCCGGATCTCTCGACCCAGCTCCGTCCGAATGGGGATGTTCTGGAGGTTCGGATCGCTGGACGACAGTCGGCCTGTAGCCGCAACGGTCTGATTGAAGCTGGTGTGGATTCGGCCGGTCTCCGGATTGACCATCTTCGGGAGGGCGTCCACATACGTGTTCCGAAGCTTCTCCAGCTGCCGGTATTCCAGGAGCGTCGTCGGAAGGGCGTGGCCCATGGCCGCCAACTCTTCCAGTACCGAAGCATCGGTGGAGGGTCCCGTCTTGGTCTTCTTCAGCACAGGAAGACCCAATTTCTCGAACAGAATCTCCCTGAGCTGCTGCGTGGAGTTCAGATTGAACTCTTCGCCAGCCATGGAGAGGATCTCCTCTCGGATCGAGGCGAGGTCCGTCTGGAGCTTCTCGTTCATGTCCTGGAAGAAGAGGACATCGATCCGGATCCCGTTTGCCTCCATCCTGGCCAGGACCGGCACCAACGGCATCTCCAATTCCTGGAAAAGCCCGGTCAGTTCCTGTTCAGCCAGCTGGGGCTCGAAGTGCTCCTTTAGCCGAAGAGTGTAGTCCGCGTCCTCGCACGCATACTCCCGAGCCCGATCCAGCGAGACCTCGGCGAAGGAGACCTCACTCTTTCCCTTTCCGGCCACTTTCGAGTACGGGATCATCCGATGACCCAGCAGCGTCACGGAGAGGGCGTCGAGGCTGTGTTGGCGTCGGTTCGGATCAAGAACGTAGGACGCCACCATGGTGTCGAAGGACACACCCTGAACCTTCACACCGGCCCTTTCAAAGACGATCAGGTCGTACTTGAGGTTCTGCCCCGTCTTCTGCACCGCAGGGTCTTCCAGCATCGTCCTGAGGGGCTTCATCGCGTCGGACGTCAGGGGGGGAAGATTGGCCGGAGCCCCGCTCCCCCCGTCGTCCAGGGCAAGCTCCCCTGGCCGTATATGGCCCACAGGGAGGTAAAAAGCCTCTCCGGCCTTTATTGAGAGAGAGATCCCAACGAGGTCGGCCCGGGTGGCTTCCCGGCTGGTGGTCTCCGTGTCCACGGAAACCACCCCTTCCCGATGGATCCGTTTGGCCAACTCCACGACATCCGAGACCTTCTCGACCAGGGTGTAGCTGACTGGAATCTCATCAGAGTGGACTTGGCCCTCCGCCCCCTCCGTTTCGGCCACTCCCGCGGGACCGGGCCCCGTGAACTTCTCCGCCAGCCGACGGAATCCCAGCTCGACGAATAGCTTCCTGAGCCTCTCACGGTCCGGATCCTGAACCTTCAGGTTCTCGAGATCCAACTCGATGGGGACGTCCGTCTGGATGGTGACGAGACGTTTCGACAGACGGACCAGATCTGCGTTTTCGGTGAGGGATTCCCGGGCTCGTTTCCCTTTGATTTCAGGGGCCTTTTCCAATATGGATTCGAGGCTTCCGTACTCGTCCAGGAGTTTGACGGCGGTCTTGGGGCCGACCCCCGGAGCCCCCGGAACGTTGTCGGAGGTATCTCCGATGAGGGCCAGATAGTCGGGGATCGCATCGGGCGGAATCCCGAACTTGTCACCCGCATTGGATTCGTCCACCCATTCCGGCTCCACCCCGGTGGGTCCTCCCCTACCTGGATTCAGCAAATGGACTCCGGGGCCCACCAGCTGGTAGAGATCCTTGTCCCCCGATACGATCACAGCCTCCAGCCCCGCCTCCCGGGCTTTCAGGGCGAGCGTCCCGATCACGTCGTCCGCTTCGTAGCCCTCCACCTCCACGACCGGATCATTGAAACCCTCCACCATCTCCCGGATCCGAGGCAAGCTCGCAGCGAGGTCCTCAGGCATCTTCTCCCGGGTGGCCTTGTATTCGGGGTACATCTCCTCCCGCTTGCTCATGCCCTTGTCGAACACGATGGCGAGGTAGTCAGGCTGGTGGTTTTCCCGGATCGATAGGATGAAGTTGGCAAACCCGAAGGGAGCCGAGGTGTTTTCTCCCCGGGAGTTCGTGAGGGGTCGATTGATAAAGGCGAAGAATGCCCGATAGATGAGGGCATACGCGTCGATCAGAAAGAGGCGCGGAGCGTCCTTGGGAGGAACATCAACCATGGGGAACTCGCGGTTCGAGGTTGGAAGTCTGTCCATAAAGCCAGGCATAAATGGCCCTGTTGGCAAGGACGTTCTTCACATAACCCCTCGTCTCCGTGAATGGAATTCGTTCGACAAAAAGATGCATGTCTCGAGCCTCGGGATACTGCCTCCAACGGAGTGCCCTGGAGGGTCCGGCATTGTAGGCTGAAAGTATGATCGGGAGATCCTGACCGAACCTGCGTCGCATGTCGGCGAAGAAGGCCATCCCCAAATGGATGTTGACTTCCGCTACATAAAGGTGGTCGTCAGGCCGAAAACCCGCCGGTCCGGAGGTCCTGGCCAGTTCCCTCCCCGTTGAGGGAAGAACCTGCATGAGCCCCCGAGCGTCTGCCCGGGAGCGGGCCTCCGCCCAAAAGGCGGATTCCTGCCGGATCAGGCCCGCCATGAGGAAAGGATCGATTCCCCTCTCCAGGGCCTCTGCCAAAACAATGTCCCGATAGGGGAAGGGATAGATCGCCTTCAGGAGGTGCCGATCCAGGGGACGCTCCTCCCTACGGACCTCCCAGCCCAGGTTGATTCCCTCTCGCGTGAAACCCCGGGAGTTCATCTCATGAGCCAGGCGGAGGAGTCCCTGGAGACGCCGGTCCAGGTCCGGGTCCCGACGGACCCGAGCTGCCATCTCCTCGAATTCCCAGGCGGCACCAGACTCGAGGCCTGCGGCCAGAAGCCGATCGAATCTCCCCAACCCCTCCTCGAGGAAGTTCGGAAACGGCAGCGGGTCCTTCGGCTCCGGAAGGGGAGGATCGAACGACTCTCCCAAGAGCTCCCCGGCGCGGACGGTGTAGTAGGAGATGGGGTGAGACGACGGGAGGCTGCCGAGTAACTCCCGCCCCTCCAGGTCGAGACCTTCGACGGCCATGGTCCGACCCAACCAATACATGGCCTCGTCGGCCCGTCGTCCGTCCGGGAACTCGTCCAGGTAGGCGCTATAGACCGCTCGAGCCTCGTCGGGCCGGCCGAGGCGGAGAAGCAGCTGTCCCATCCACATCCTGGCCTGCCCGGCCCGGTTGTGGGAGGAATCCATGGCCACAACCGTCTCGTAACCGGCGATGGCCCCGTCCAGATTCCCCCGGTTCCGGAGACCGTCCGCACGACCGTAAGCGATTTCGACGGCTCCTGAGTATCCAGGAAACCGGGCGATAAGCTCGTCCTGGGACGCCCGGGCCTCACCGGATCGGCCCAACTGGCGGAGGGCCGACACCTTCAGATTCAGCGCTACAGGAGCCACATCCGGATCCTCCGACGCCGCGAGCTCCGTGACCAGAGGAAGTGCCCTGCCGCCCTGCCCCAGGTTCAGGTGACTCCTGGCCACGGCCAATCTCACCTCAGGCGAAAGAGGCTGCCCCAACACCTCCTCATACAGGCCGTAGGCGTCCAGTGCCTGGGTATGTCTCCCACCTCGGGCCAGGGCCCTGGCTCCGGCCAGCGCGGCTCCAGCCGAATCGAAGCCCAAGGCAAGGAGGTTCTCGGCGGACCGGACGCCAGGCGCGCCGCTGGCGGAGACAGACAGAACCTGATGGAACGCTCCCCGTGCACCTGCGGAATCTCCCCTGACGAGGCGAAGAGCACCCACACGATCCCAGGCATCGGCCTGATCCGAAGGGGAGGAGAGGGAGGGTAGAGAGCTCCAGAAAGCCGCCTCGGCCCCTATGGAGTCCCCCGATGCCAAGAGGGCCTCTGGAAGGAGGTCCCAACCCAGTTGTCTGACCTCGTCACGACGGACAATGGATAGAAGCCGCCTCGTTTCCTCACGGGCCCCCTCGGCGGCAGCCATCTTCCCGAGCTCCAAAGCTACCCATCCACCCAATTCCGAGTCCTCGCCGGCCAGAGCCCGGGCATCCTCAAGGGCCGCTCCATACCGTCCCAACCGCCCCCGGATCAGGGCCCTTCTGGCCTGTGCAAGAAGCCGGCTTCCCACACCCCCAACCCTGTCCGAGCCGAGGGCATGACCAAACGCCGTTTCCGCCTCATCCAATTGGGCCTGATGCTCGAGCGAGCGCCCCAATAGATACCAAGCCTCCGGCTCGTCCAGCTCCCCGCCTTCGAGGGCCTGCTCGAGGAGGGCTCGCACGGCCGGCCAGTTGTTCCAACCCGCCTCGGCCCGAGCCAGGAGAAGAGTCAGCTCTTCAGACGCGCCGAGCCCTTCGGGGAAGGCCCCGCGAAGACGCCTCGTAGCTCTCCAATTCCGACCAATCTCCATGTCGGCTCGGACGGAATCCAGGACGGACTCCTGATAGGAGGAGAGCGCAGGCACCGCGGAGCTCCGGGGGGCCACGGAGTCTGGGGGCGCGTCCTGGGACGACGCCCCCGCTGGGACTGCCAGCATCAAAGCCGAGAGAAGTAGTCGGTGTTTCATAGGGGTATCAGGACCATTACCCGGGAATGAAAGAAAAGAGGCCACCCCGCCACGGGGTGGCCTCTTTCGAACTGCCTCTGTGCCGCGATTATGACGCAGCAGCCTGCCTGCCCCGCTCGATAGCGTGGAGGGCATCGATCATCTTCTGAGCCGACTCTTCCATGTCGATGACCAAGCCATCGATCCTTGCAACGAAGTAGTTGTGGAAGATGCTCATGGGGATGGCGATGGCCAGACCAGCGGCGGTGGTCAGGAGAGCGACCTTGATCCCACCGGCAACCAGTGTCGCCTCGACCTCACCCGCGGCCTCGATGGACTGGAAGGCGAGGATCATCCCGATCACGGTCCCGAGGAAGCCAAGGAGGGGACCGACGTTGGTGAGAGTGGCCAGAATGACCAGACCCTTCTCGAGCTTGCTGAGCTCGATGAGGCCCTGGTTCTCAATGGCCTTCATGACCCGCTCCGTGCCCTCTTCATGACGCTCCAGGCCGGCATACAGAATCTTGGCACCCGGATTCGCAGACTCCCGCGTGACCTCGAGGGCCTCGTCGATCCGCTGAGAAGCCAGAAGCTCATCAACGTCCCGAAGGGTCTTCCGGGTGGCGCCGGTCTTCGCCATGAGAGAGAAGAACTTCCAGATAATCACCAGGATGCCCAGGACCAGGCATGCGGCCAGCGGCCAAACCATGAAGCCCGTGGCGTCCCAGTAAAACGGGATAGCTTCCTGCCACGTCATCTCCGCTGCTTCCATTCCTGGAATCTGAACCAAAGCGCCGTAAATCTTCGTTAAGCCCAGCAAAAGGACCTCCTACCGTAGCGGTCGTCAGGCCAAAAAAACTGATCCACCCTAGCGTGGTCGGGTGGATGAGTACAGTCCCGTTAAGGCTTGGCAAGATGGAGACGGCTCAGGGGCATGTCAACCCCTCGCATCACCCTTTGTTTACTCCCAACCAACTGTTTCCAGAAGCCCCCGAGTGTACGGATGAGAGGGGTCTTGGAACAGCCTATCCACCGAAGAAAGTTCGACGATCTCCCCGGCCCTCATGACGGCCACCCGATCCGCCAGATGTCTCACCACGGACAGGTCGTGGGCAACCAGGATCAGCGTCAATGACAGACGTTCCTGGAGGTCCTTCAGAAGGTTCAGAATCTGGGCTTGAACGGACAGGTCCAGAGCCGAGACCGGTTCATCGAGAACCAGAAGCTCCGGTCCCACGGAGAGGGCCCGGGCAATGCCGAGACGCTGGCGTTGGCCGCCACTGAACTCATGAGGAAAACGGGTCCGATGGCTCCGGTGGAGCCCCACCATCTCCAGAAGCGACTCGGCCTTCTCCCCTCGGGCCTCCGGCGTGGCCGAGCCAGCGTGGACCTGGAGCACCTCCACCAACATCGGGCCGGCCCTGAGCCGAGGATTCAGGGATCCAAAGGGATCTTGAAAGACGATCTGCGCCTTCCGCCGGAAGGAGAGAAGATCTCCGGGGGACATTCTCAGGATATCGACCCCTCGGAACAGAACCTCGCCCTCATCCGGCTCCACAAGCCGCAGGAGGCAGCGGACGAGGGTAGTCTTCCCGGAACCCGACTCACCGACCACGGCGAGGCACCGGCCCTCTTCGAGATCGAAGCTCACACCTCTGAGGGCTGGAACCGGGTCCCTGGGGCCCCCCAGGCCCCTCTTCGCCGGGAAGGCATGGGCCAGGTCCCGAACGCTCAGAAAAGTGCCCTTCGAGCCGTCGGTCACCGAGGCACCTCCTCATCGCCGAACAACCAGCAGCGAACCTCCCGGTCTGCCCTGTCATCCCCGTCCGGAGCCAACAGCCCGGGCTCGGCCTTCCTGCATCGGGGAAGGACTTCCGAACAACGTGGGTGGAACTTGCATCCTCTGGGCCACATGGTGGCCTCCGGGACCTCACCCGGAATCGGCCTGAGCGTCTTCCTCCGATCATCGATGGAGAGCCTGGATCCCATGAGGCCGCGTGTATACGGGTGCTTCGGTGCGGCCAGAACCTCATGGGTCGGCCCCGACTCCACGACCCTTCCTCCATAGAGAATGACCACCCGCTCGCAGACTTTCGACACGACTCCCAAATCGTGGGAGATGAGAACCAGCCCCATCTCTTTCCGAGCTTGGACCGCCTTCAGCAGCTTCAGGATTTGCGCTTCGATGCTGACGTCCAGGGCCGTAGTGGGCTCGTCGGCAATCAGGAGGGATGGTTCACCCGCCAGAGCCATGGCAATCATTACCCTCTGCCGCATGCCCCCGGAGAACTGGTGAGGGTAGTCACGCATCCTCACGTCCGGACTCGAGATGCCGACCTCGGTGAGCAGACGGATGACTTCGTGTCGAGCCGCCGCACCCTTCAGCGGCCGGTGAAGCTCCACCGCCTCACGCACCTGATTGCCCACCGTGAAGACCGGGTTCAGGGAGGTCATGGGCTCCTGAAAGATCATGGCGATTTCCCCGCCCCGGATCTCTCGGAGCCGCTTCTTCCCTACACCCACCAACTCTTCCCCCCGGAACCGGATGGAGCTGCCCGCTCCAAAACTGCCGGCCTCCGGGAGGAGTCCGAGGATGGACAGGGCCAACATGGTCTTTCCTGAGCCGGACTCCCCCACCACCCCCAAGGTCTCGCCCTCTGCCAGTTCCAGATCCACACCGTCCACCACTTTGGCCCACCCCCCGGGCACGGCCAAGTGAGTCCGCAGGTTCCGGATTCCCAGCAGGCTCATTGGCGCGCCCCCTCTCTCTGCCGAGGATCAAGGGCATCCCTCAGTCCATCGCCCACCAGGTTGAAGGCCAGGACGGCCAGAACGATGGCCAGTCCCGGAAAGGTGGAAACCCACCAGACCCCGTCGAGAAGAACTCCTCTCCCGGCCTCCACCATGGAGCCCCAGGACGGGGTTCCGGCGGGGACACCGAGCCCCAGGAAGGAGAGGCCGGCCTCCAACACGATGGCGTTGCCAACCCCCAAGGTCGCCACGACGATCAGGGGGCCCACGGCGTTTGGAAGCAGGTGCCGAAAGAGGATTCTTCCTCGAGAAAACCCCAGGGCCCTGGCGGCTTCGTGGAACTCGCGCTCCTTCAATGCCAGGATCTCTCCCCGCATCAGCCGAGTGGTGAACGGCCACTGGGTGAACGCCAGGGCCACGATCACGACGAAGATGTTCGGCTGAAACAGTGCTACGATGGCGATGAGGACCACCAGGCGCGGGATGGCCATGACCATATCCACCACCCGCATGATGGCCGCGTCCACCCAGCCCCCCGTAAACCCCGCCACAGCGCCCAGGAAGGCCCCCAAGGACACGCTGATTCCCACGGCAACGAGGCCGATCGTGAGGGATATCCTGGCCCCGTAGAGGATGCGGGAAAGCACGTCCTGGGAATACTGGTCCGTTCCCATGATGTGCAGCAATGAGGGGGCCGCGAGGCGGCCGGACATGTCCCCGCTGGCCTGGTACGCGGTTCTGAATTCCGCCTCGAAAGGTGCAAGGAGCGGAGCCAGCAGCATGGAGAGATAGAGGATGACCACCACTCCCAGACCGAACATGGCCAAACGGTTCCGGCGGAACGCCCCCCAGGCTCCAGCGGATATGGCCGCGAAGGCCGGCCCCTCCCCCTCCATCCCTCCCCGCCCCTCCCGGAACGACCACCACCAAACCCCGAGCAGGGCTCCTGCCAGGGTCAGGAGGGCGACCCATTCCTCGAATCCGCCGGAGAAGAACCCCAGAATCCGCTTTAAGCGGGAGGCGGCCACGGTCAGGAGGGCCACCCAAAGGAACAGGGCGGCGGCTCCCTCGGGTGCCTTTCCCCGAAAGAGCTGTGGGAGCCCGGGGGCGAAAAGCCGGACCCACCTACCCATGGCCATGCCGAATCCTGGGATCGACCACCCCATAGAGGATGTCGGCCACAAGATTCCCCAGAATCACCATCGATCCGAAGAGGAAGGTCACCGCCAGGACCACCGGAAAGTCCCTTGCATGGATGGATTCGACCATGAGCTGCCCGATCCCGGGCCAGGCGAACACGTACTCGATCAGGACCGTTCCACTCAGCAGGAAGGGGAAGTACACACCGAAGAGAGTCACCACCGGAATGAGGCCGTTTCGGACCCCGTGCTTCAGGATCACCTGCGACTCCGGGAGCCCTTTGGCTCGGGCGGTACGAATGTAGTCCTGTCGGATCACGTCGAGCATGCTGGTCCGGACGTACCGTGCGATACCCCCGGTCAGGATCAGGCTCAGAGTCACTACGGGTAGAGCCAGGTGATGGATCCTGTCTTTCAGCTGTTCCCAACCTCCCATCAGGTCGGCTCCCGGATCGGCCATGCCGGAAGATGGAAAGCTGAACGGCCAGCCCCACAAAGGGCCGGCCCCCACGCTGAAAACAAGGATCAGCATGAGTGCAAGCCAGAAAGACGGTATGGAATAGAAGAAGAGGGTGATCCCGCTCAGGAACCCGTCCACCAGGGTGTTCTGCCGAACGGCCTGGAGGACCCCGACCAGGATGCCAAAAACGAAGGAGAGAAGCAGGGCGCTGGACGCCAAGATCAGCGTGTTCGGGAGGGCAACCAGAATCCTGTCCCTCACCCACATCTGCTGGGATAGGGAGTATCCAAAATCCCCCTGGAGGAAGGCGAGGAGCCACTTTCCGTACCGAATCAGAATGGGATCGTCCAGTCCGAAAGACCGCCTCACCTGGTCGACGATCTCCGGGGAGGCCCGGAGGGGAACGTACATGGTGGCGGCATCCCCCGGGGCCAAGCTGAGACCGATGAACACCAGCGAGGCCACCCCCAGTAGGAGGGGGATCGCCCCCAGCATGCGACGAAGGACGAGGCGAATCAAAGCCCCTGCTCCCCTCAGCGCCCGTCTCGGTCCTGGGGCGCGATCCACCAATGGCGTATGGTGGCCCAATCTCCCCGAGTATCCATCCGGGCGTCCCGAAGCCTCTTGTTCACTCCATCTCTACGTCGAGCCGAATAGAGGAAGGTGTAGGGTTGGAGCTCCAGGAGACGCAGCTGATAGGCGCGCCAAACCGGACGGGCTTCGTCCCGATCCGGGATGAGTTGCAGAG
>JABDNZ010000327.1 GCA_013043565.1 Gemmatimonadota bacterium
CGCTGGAACATACTGCTCACCGGACCTTCTCGTAACAAACCATTCTGTTCAAGATCGGAATCGGGCCCCCTAATGACCGGGAAGAACCATGGGCTCCCGACCGGCGAGATCCCAGGGATCCTGCCAAAGAGCCTCATCCCCCGGCGTTGTCTCTCGTGGCTCCGCGAACTGATCTGCGGCGATCGAGACGCATCGGGGCCATGGCCGGGCTGCAGGGGGAGTAGCCCCCCTTGCCCGACGGAGGAGGCTTGGCCAACGTCCAAGACATGAAAACCCCGGTCTTTTTCCCCAGTCGGAGCTGGCTCCTCGCCGCCGCCCTCGTCGTTATGGCGTGCTCCGATCTCGCGTCGGTTCCCGACCGAGTCCCCGAGTCGCTCATCATCGAACCGACCGACACCATGATCACCCAAGGAGACCGGGCACCACTCCGCGTGACGGTCCTGGATCAGGACGGCGTGCCGTTTCCCTCGATTCCGTCATGGGCGCCTCCTGAGTGGTCCTTCTCCGATCCCACCGCGGTAGGGGTCGCTCCCGACGGAACCCTGGAAGGCTTGGGGGGGGGAGAAGTGTGGGTCCAGGCGAAGCTGGCGGGCCTTTCGGCCACCTCCAAGCTGCGCGTGAACCCGAATATGGTCGCTCTGTCAGCGCCCATAGTCTACCTGGTCCAGAGCATACAGAACCCCCAGGGCGACGTTCCCCTCATCGCCGGGGTCAAAGCGCTACTCCGGGTTTTTGTTTCCAGCGACCCGGCCAGTTTCTACCAACCGAGGGCCCGGGCCACCTTTTACCTGGGCGGTGCTGAGGTCCACAGCGTCACCCTGGTCCCGCGTTCGTACCTGATCCCGCAGGAGGTGATCGAGGGCCGCCTCGATCGGTCCTTCAATGCCGTGATCCCCGGGTCGGTCCTTCAGCCCGGCATAGAAATGGTGGTCGGGCTGGACGTGGACAGCACCACGCCTTTGGCCCCGGGAAGCCAGGTGAGAATTCCGGCCGAGGGCAGGAGGGCATTGGATGTGAGAGCGTTGCCGCCCTTCGATGTAACCATCGTACCCGTTATCCACCCGTCGAGCTCGAGCGCCGGCCTGTTCGGTTGGATCGAGAACCTGACCCCCACCGGCTCGACGCTTCGATTCTTCCGATCGATGCTACCCGTCGGGGAGTTGGACCTGGAGATCCACGAGCCCTATACCACGGCCGTAGACCTGACCACCGATGGCGGGTGGAGGGAGTTTCTCCGGGAGGTCACCGCCCTTCGCATCGCCGAAGGTTCCCACCGGAATTACTACGGTGCCGTGGTACTCCCCCCCGGATCCAAATGGGGCGGCCTGGCCTCCATAGGCAACCCGGTCAGCGTTGGGCGACCCACGGCCAGTACCTTCGCGCACGAGCTCGGTCACAATCTCAGCCTCCGGCATGCCCCATGCGGAGAAGCCGGCGGACCGGACCCTGCCTTCCCCCACGATGGGGGCTCAATCGGCGTATGGGGTTACGAAACGAACCTCGGGTCAGGCCTTGGTCTCCTCAGGGATCCCGACCAATTCAAGGACCTCATGGGGTACTGCAGCCCAAGGTGGATCAGCGACTACCACTTCAAGAAGGCCATGGGTTTCCGGCTCGGGCTAGACCCGTCGCAGGAACCCCCGGGGCAGCCGCAGCAGGTGCTACTTCTTTGGGGCAGTGCTGGTGACGGGGAAATCCTTCTGGAGCCATCGTTCGTCCTGAACGCGCCTCCCACGCTCCCCACCGAGGATGGGCCCTATCGCCTGGAGGGGCGCGACCGGGAGGGCGGCGTACTCTTTTCCCTGAGCTTCGCGCCGGAGGGGGTGGAATGGGGTGGAGGGCAATTCGCCTTCGCCGTCCCCTTGGGCACGGAAGATATCGAGGCCCTCGAGGCCATCTCGCTCACCGGCCCCGAGGGTGCGGTAACCGTGGATCGCTCGACGCGCCTTCCCCGAATGGCCCTGGCCATCGACGGTGCCACAGGTCGCATTCGGGCCATCCTTCGAAACGGGGTGGTGCCGGCGGCGGTCCGAGAGAACGCGACGGTCACGGTCAGCGAAGGGCTGCCGGACAGCGGCCAGATGGAGCGGCGAGAATGAGCAGCCTACGGGCGCGACTCATCGCCCTGGCTCTGGGGGTGGTGTTGGTCCAGGGTCCAGCCGCCGGGCAGACCCACGCCGAGCTCCGAGGCGGGGTCGCCGTGGGGAGCCACACCGGCACCGCCGCTGGCCTCGACTTCGCTCCGGCTTTTTCCTACGAGGCCCTGGTCATACGGCCGATCACGCCTCTGCTCAGCGTGTATGGTGGTTATGCCAGAACCGCCTTCGGGTGCGAGGAGGGCTTCTGCCTGGATCGGGATCTGACCGTAAACGGGAGCCATGGGGTGCTGGGAGCGGAGGCGCGCAAAGGGTGGGCCTGGCTGCGCCTCGGGGTACTCTTTGGTAAAACGGAAGTGGGGACGGAGGGTGAGTCTCCCGACATGGGTCCGGGCCTCCACCTGGGAGCAGGGGTTGCCCTCGGATCGGGCCGCTTTCGCGTTCTGCCGGGCCTATCTTATCGATGGCTGTCCGCCAACACACCCTCGAGCTCGGACCACGCGGTGGCGGTGGCTGCGGACCTGGGGGTAGGGATCCGGTTGGGGCCTCCCAAAGACAACCAGCGTTGAGGATCGAAGAGAAAAGAACCGTAGACCTTGACTGGCAGGTCCCTCCCATCCTGGTGGCCCACACCCTGTGGGCGGTCATACGAAACGAACTTCGCGTGCGACGCGTGGCCCGTTTTGAACTCGTGTTCTGATCCCTCGCGAAGTCAGGTTTTGGGTCAAGAACCGTCCTCTTCCGGGTTCGGGAGCTGAGTCGGCTTTTCAGGCCGTTGGAGTTCCCGGAAGAAGCTGACCTCCTCTTCCAGTCGAGCCAGTCGGGCCTCGAACTGGTGGTGGTCTTCACTCAACTCGGCAAGGCGCGGATCGTCTGCGGGCGCCTGGAGCTTCAGCTCGCGCCCCTTGAAAAGGCCCGAGAGGATAATCGAACCCCAAACGCCTCCAGTGACGAGCACCGTGAGAATGATAAGGACTATCCACAACTCCATTGGCTTCTCCTGGCGATCGATTGTGGCCTTGAGGAAACAGGTTAATAATCTCGCGTGCCCTCTTGCTGCCGTCCATTGACGCACCATCCGGTTCCCGGCCGGAGCCTGTCCGGCCCCAGCGGGGGTCCTGGGTTAGGCCGTCCCCGCTAGCGCCTTTTGTGTTTCGGATGGTGTTTCAGTGTTTTCATCGCCGTTTTCCATTCAGTCAGGGCGGCGGCACGGGCAAGCGGATCTGTCTTTCGGGCCTCATGTGCCGCCTCCGCTTGCAGCTTTCGGAAACCAGCCAATCGATCCGAATCCAGGTTTCCAAACTCCACTGCCTCGAGAACGGCACAGCCCGGTTCCCCGTCATGTCGGCAATTGCGGAATCGACAATGCTCCGCAAGATCAGCAATATCCGCGAAGGCCCCTCTCAGGCCCTCATCCAACGCACCGACCCGCAACTCCCGAAGGCCCGGCGTGTCCAAAAGGAGTGCTCCACCCAAAACCCGAAAGATCTCACGACGGACCGTCGTGTGGCGCCCTTTCCGGTCCCCCGCTCGCACTGTCCCCGTCTCGGCGAGTGTCTCTTCCGCCAGGAGGTTGACCAGTGTCGACTTTCCGACTCCGGAAGGTCCGAGGAGGGAAACCGTACATCCCGGGGCCAAAGAGTTTCGCAGGTCCCGAACAGTCTCTGGGTCCTCCGAGCTCACACATCGGACCGTTGCACCCATAGCGACGACCTTCACCTGTTTGGCCGTGCCCTCCAGGTCCTCTGCCAGATCGGCTTTGGAGAGGATGACCTCGGGAGTGGCTCCACTTTCCCACACCACTGCCAGGTATCGCTCGAGGCGCCGAGGGTTAAGGGGCATGTCCAAGCCATGCACAATCCAGACTTTGTCCACATTGGCCGCGAGGACTTGCGTTCCCCCTCCTGTCCCGGCCGCGCCACGGGATAGGATTGTCCGCCGCGGGAGGACGGCAAAGATGGACCAGGGGTCACTCGGCATGGGGCCTGGCTCAACAACCACCCAATCCCCGACCACAGGGGTTGAGTGGATCCCTGGTTTCGAGGTTAAGCGGGCCTGTTCGGAACCCGAATCAGTTTGAACGGACCAGCTCGCTCGGTCTTGGCCTACCACCCTCCCAATGGACGAGGAGTCAATTCCTTCCTGTGCAGCACACTTCGCCCATTGATCGTCCCAACCCCAGAGATTCAGCGCCATCAGCCCTTACCTCCCGGTTTCCAAGTCACCCTGACTCTCGACTTCACCGCCCGCCGGGCGTTCCCGAGAATAACCTCTCACTTCAGATGACTCATCTCGCCCTCGGCTTCCTCGATGATGAACCGCAGAAGCTGACGGGTGGCGTCAAAGTCAGCAGCGTGTGGAGGCGTGCGTACCGAAACAGCCGGGTTGGGCCGACAATCCCAAGCCCGATCAATGAGGCCTGACCACCTCGGGTCCGGATCCCAGATCGAAGCTCGCATTGGTCCTACCCTACGACCGCTGGCCGGCGAAGTCCCGCAGGGCCGGGGCTGCTCCTCAAACTACCAGGTACTGCGCATGAGGGCACTCCAGGCCCGCGGTTAAACCGGGCGTTCCCTATCGAACCGGCACGGCCTAGGGGCATGGGTGGCGCTTTGTTCCGGTCATATCGCTGAAAGAAACGCCTCGGTTGAGGGGATTCCCTGCAATAGACTCAGATCGAATCAGCTCTTCTCGACAAATACCAGGACCGGCTCCAGGACACCGTGGGCCTCTTTAGCAGCACCCATCTCAGGTGTCTGCATTGCCGCCTGCATCGCATCCATGTCGTGAACATCGACGCTGACACCAACGCTCTTACTCCCATCGGCGTTGACGTGATCCAGGACGTTTGACCCCCAAGCCGAGAAGGCCTGAACTCTCTCGGAGTGCTTGCTAACCCAGTGATCCACGTCGCTGACTGCATGGGTGAAGACAACTCTTGGCATAACTCCTCCTGCATCGTGTGTAGAGATCTCAAACCAGCCTATATGCTGTGGGACGCTTAGATCCTCGCTCTAAAATGTTTAAGTGTCAAGAAAAATGCGTTTAGGAAATAGTTTCTGGAGGGCACTCACCTGCGGCACGACTAAAAAGAACAAACAGTGCGTACCTCAACCCGATGACCGCCAAGGGAGAGGTCGATTCCAAAGCTCACGAACCCGAATCATACCTTTGGCGCATGCTACAAGAACTCAATGATCCCCCGACCCCCTTCGATGGTCACGGATGTCCCGTAGGCCGCTGAAAGGTCCCGAAAGTGAATCAGGATGGATTCCGCCAAAACATCGGTTGCGACCTCAGCCAAACCCCGGCGCATCAAAAACCCGAGATCATCGTAGCTGGATCGATAGGTCTCGCCCTCGTCCAGGGCCAGGGGGATGAACTCGATACGTTCGACGGCACCCTCTCGGATATCCAGCTCGGCTATTAACCCCTCCCACGGGCGATGCTGATCATAATGTCCAATCACAGGAGAAAGGCCCTGGTAGGCCAGCCCACCGATTTGCCGAATCAGCGGCTTCCCTTTGTAGATTTCCAGTCCATCGAAGGATCGGCTGCCGTTGCCCAGGTACATCGAGGCCCCAGCATCCAATACGGCGCGAGCAAACTGGGTCTGCCAGCCCCGGACGTCTTCGACCCACAGATGGCCATCATCCGTTGAGTCGCCAGGAAGAACCTCCAGGAATTCGTCGTCATCGATCTGAAAATGATGGTAGTAAACCACGAAGTCCGAGCTGGAGGCAGCTTCCCGGACCGCCGCGAGGTTTCGACTCCAGTCCTCTTGTCGCCCTGTCCACACCCCGTTCACGGCATGACGGATGAGACTCCGCTCATCGTGGCTGGTGGTCGCAGCGATCAATGCTATCCTGCCACCCTCCACCTCGAGGAAAGCCGGGGCCGTCGCCGTGGAAACGTCCGGGCCGGTCCCGGCGAAGGTTACTCCTAGATCCGCAGCAGCCCCCCGCGTTGCCTCGATCCCACAGTCACCCAGGTCCCATGCATGGTTATTGGCGAGGGACATCAGGTTGAATCCAAGATCCGCAAGGAACTCCATTACGGAATCATCCACGGCATGCGGTCCACTAGTGTTCCCTGGACGCTCCGTCTGGGACAGCGGAGGCTCGCCGAGTGAGGTCTCGTAGTCTGACGAAAGACCGCACCGGTTCCCTTCCGAGCCCACGGCCATCTCGAAGTTTGTGAAAGCCACATCGGCATGTTGGAGGATGGACCTGAGGGAGCCAAAAGGATCCTCCCAATGGAGCCGTGGATCTTTCTTTATCAGGGCTTGGCCCGAGATGACCAGTTTAAGCCCGGGTTCACCCGGAGCCGGGCTGCAGCCTCCAAGGACCACAGCGGAAGACAGAAAGATTATCGCCCTTCTCGATGCCCCTCGACCCACTGGACTCCTCCATACCATTCGCAGACTCATCTGTCCTGCTGCCACCGCCCAGCGAGGTCCCGGAGGACGGGGCCTGATCCGCGATCAAGCTAGGGGTGAATGTGCGTGGGCGCACTCGGAGGCCCCGGCGGCGGTACGCCAAACAACGCCTCACTCGGATCTTCAGGGTCCCACTGAAGTACAACTTCCGGCTCGGCGAGCCCAGGAGGGACTTGGGGGGGGATCCGAGGCTATTCTTCTAAGCTTCGATCGAAGTGGTCTTCAGGCACGCTCACCGGCTGGGGAGACGGGGCCGTCGGTGTTTTCGAAAACTGACTGATCGTGATCCGCTGGAAGGTGAAAGCCCTGGGGTTCCTCAGAGGGCTCTCGGAAAGCGCTTGGCGTGACCTGAGGGTCCAATCCGAGGTCCGTTCCGAGAGGAAGTAATCTTCCACGCCGACGTCACCCTCTTCCCAGGTGATCAACCAGATCTCCTTCGCGTTCGCCAGGGGGCCATCCAGGTCCCGGAGACTCCTGGGGCGAACTTGGGTCGCACCTTCCGGCAAGGGCAGGTAATAGGTCAATAGATGGTTCGTCCAAACCGTATCCAGGATGACCACGTCTCCCGGGTCCAGACGCTCGTGTATGGCCCGAAAAACCTCACGGACGGGGGCCTTATCGTAGAGAGTGTGATACCGGTACAGTGGGCTGAAGGACAGTGCCAAGATCACCAGAACGCTTGCGCGGCGTCCCCAATTGGGCATCCTGGCCAGTGCGGACCCTGCCAGGAGCGTGACCAGAGGGAGAAAAGGCATTGTATATCGATGGAAATACACCGGTGAAAGGGTTTTGGATACCAGCCATGGCAACCAGGCAAACGCCATCCACGCCGATATCGCGAGGAGGAGGAGCCTTCGAGTTCCCCCACCCCGTCTGATCCCCTGAACGAGGGCGATCGCGCAAAGGACCAGGACCGAGAGGGTCAGCTCCTGGTTCATGAAATACCGCTCGAAGGTATGCACGGGAGCCAGCCAGGCCGGGTCTGGAATCCAAGCCGCTACCGAACCTCCTGATAGCTTCCCACGAAAACCCAAAGCCATTCTGTACAGCAGGGGAAGATATAGAAGCCCCGACAACTCCATTCCCCGCAAGAGCCATCGGAGGTCGCTTTCCGTAAGCCTCTCACGCACCTC
The DNA here is from genome assembly GCA_013043565.1 of Gemmatimonadota bacterium. Classification (GTDB taxonomy): domain Bacteria; phylum Gemmatimonadota; class Gemmatimonadetes; order Longimicrobiales; family Gaopeijiaceae; genus JABDNZ01. The sequence goes on from JABDNZ010000327.1 coordinate 7,668, forward strand.
AGGGTACACGAGGAGGAGTACCGCTAGGTGGGTGGGCAGAATCAGAATTCCGAACGGATGGGTGTATAGCACACCGATGGTGGCGGTCAGAAACAGGACGAGGTCCGCGGATCGTCCGGAGCGCATCCACCGGATCAGCAGCCACCACGACACAACGGATAGCAAGGCCAGGAGGCTGTACGGCCGGGCTTCCTGTGAATAGTGGATGAGATAGGGGTTGATGGCCGTGAGGAAAGAACCCCATGCTCCCACGTTTCGGTCTATGAGCTCCCGCCCCAGAACGAAGACGGCGGGAATCAAAGCGACTCCGAAAATCAGAGCTGGTGTCCTGAGAGCGATTTCCCCCATTCCGGCCAGGGTACACCAGGCTTTGGAGATCCAAAAGTAGAGGGGGGTTTGAGAACTGCTTCCCATATCGAAGAACAGTTCGACGAAGCTCAGGCCCATCCGCCGAGCCGTGCTGGACTCGTCCACCCAGAGACTCTCGGATCCCAACCCGTAGGACCGCAGGGCCCCGCCCAGTACCAGACTGAAAACCATGATTCGCCTGGGGCTGAACACGGCTTTCTCCTTCGGCTGGAATTCTTTATGCGGGCGAGGAACCAAAATTGTGTCTCTCAGCCCTGTGAGCAAACCGACGGCCAAGGAAAGGCCGGGGTGCCCAGCGGTCTTCGATCCGGTCGCTCGGGCAGAGGGAGAGAAAACAGAACGCGACGACTAGAATGGGAATGCCTGATAGGATCTGTGTAATGGTGAGGGTCGCTCGAGGGCCCCAGCGGGAAACGGGAGTTACGTGCCGTGATCCGGGTAGACTTGCGAAGGCGGGCCTCGATCTCGTCATGTGCAACCAGTAGCTACCGAACGGGATCTAAAGGCTCGTTCCCCCAAAGCACTTCAAATGCAGTCCAGTGGGAGGCGATGACATGATCAGATCTTCGAAGCGGTTTCCGCGGCCCGGATTAGTCGTGCTTCTCACGCTGACCACCTTGAGTGGATGCGAGAAAGGCGACCCACCGCCGCAAGGTGATTCGTCCTCCATCCAAGGACCGATCGTAGATTCGCATTTGCACCTCAGGACGGCGTCGGCAGCCCAGCTACTCACAGCTCCCGGGGCTGACGAGGCCGCGGTTGCGGTGGACGCTGCGGATGCGCTAGCCGCTCTCGACAAGGCAGGGATCGAAAAGGGCCTCGTCCTGTCCGTGGCATACCTTTTTGGCGATTCGGATCTGGAGTACGCCGACAGGGTGATAGCTGTTCGGGCAGAGAATGATTTCGTCGCCAACGAAGCCGCGCAGGCACCGGACCGCTTAGCGGCCGCCTGCAGCGTCAACCCTCTAGCATCCTACGCGGTCGAAGAGGTAGAACGCTGTGTGGAGGAGCTCGGTGTGCGGGTCCTGAAGCTCCATTTGACGAACTCGGATGTCGATCTTCGCTCCGGCGACGACATCGCTCGGCTCCAGGAGTTATTTCGCCTGATGGACCACCACCAAGGGTCCGTCATCATCCATCTCCGTACCCGCCGTGAAGACTACGGGGCCCGAGACGCTCGGCGTTTCATCGAAGACGTGCTGTCGGTAGCACCCCGAGTGCCCATCCATGTGGCCCACATGGCGGGGTGGGGTGGATATGATCAGGCTACGGACGATGCTCTTGGGGAGTTCGCATCCGCGCTTCAGGATGGGCGCTTGAACGGCGCCCGCATCTGGTTTGGCTTGGGTGCAGTCGTCTTTCTCCCCGAGGCGGCCGGGCCGGATACGGCTCTCGCATCGACAGTGAAAGCTGCGAACGCGAAGCTCGCTGATCGGATTCGTGAGATTGGGTTGGACCGCGTCGTGTACGGGACGGATTGGCCAGGCTGGCCACCGGTACCAGAGCAGGTATCCAGGATCTCCGCCAACGTGGAACTGGTGCGCACGGCCTCAGGAATGAGTGAGGATGAGCTCCGTCAGATCTTCTCGAACCGCGGCTTGCTCAGCCCAGGTCTAGCTTGGAACTGAACCAGAGTGTTGACACATAACGAACCATTCGGTTC
>JABDNZ010000331.1 GCA_013043565.1 Gemmatimonadota bacterium
CCGGAGGCCCCCACGACTGGATAATTTCGGGCAAACAGGAAGGAAAAGGCCGCCCCGCCCAAACCACTGAGCAGGTAGAGGTTCAGGAAGGATCTACCCCCCAACTGGAGCTCCAACCGGGGACCAAAAAAGAAGAGCCCGATCATGTTGAAGAGGATGTGCATGAAGTTGGCATGGACGAACATGTACGTGAAAACGCCCCATGGCTGGAGCAGAAACGCCGCAGGGTAGAGGGCAAGTAGGCCCCCCGGTACGGTCCCCGTGGACGTCAACAGAAAGACGACCACGTTGGCAATCAGAAGGCGGCGGACCCATGGGGTCATATCTTCGTCCCAGACCTGTTGTTGTGGTTGAGTCTGCCAGGCAGGCCCCGCAGCCTCAGATCGGTTCCTGATCCTTACGATACAATGTCGCTCACCGGTTTCACCCCGCTGGTAGGCAGGGGATCCATCGGGGCCCTCGGTGGCCCCACCCGGCCCGGCGGGGCAAATTAGGCCAGCTCACCAATGCCGGCGACCCCGGGTTTCCAAGGAGGACACATGGAGTCGGTTCACCCGAACTGCAACCGACGGACGAGGGCGGAGAAGGCGACCTTGACCGCGATCGTCCTTTTTGCGGTCCTGGGCCCTTCCCCGTCAGCCTCGGCCCAGTCCGGCTCGGAGGGTACCGACCCCACCGAGGCCCGAATCCTTCGATGGGAGAACAGGCCCGCTTCCCCTTTCAGTCTGGAAGGCCCGGCCCGTCCCGGCGTGTATCTGGCGGCCGTGGGATCCCGAGCGGCGTGGCTAGGCTTCGAAACCGGGGAGGGAGAGGTGTGGACCCACCCCATGAAGGTGGCAAGGGACCTGCGCCTGAGTTTCTTGATTCCTCAGTACGCCAGCCCCGTTCCGGGACATGAGGTGGCCTCCAGAGTTGGGGCCTACCCCGGCTACGCCGAGGTGGTTTACAGCCATGAGGCCTTTGTGGCCCGCCAGCATGTCTTCGCCCCTCCGGAGCTCCCGGGCATCCTTATCCTCCTCGAGGTGGATGCGGTCGTGGACCTGGAGATCCGGGTGGAGTTCAAACCCGTTCTTCAGGACGCCTGGCCTGGAGGATTCGGCGGTCAGTACCTCTACTGGGACCAGGAAAACCGGGCGTTCGTCCTGTCCGAAAGCCTCCAAAAGAGAAACGCAGTCATCGGCTCCCCATGGGCCCGGGAGGCCTCGGCCCATCCGGCCCACCGACTTGCAGAGGCCCCCTCGGTGTTCGTGATTCCCGTGGACCGGGACCGGGCAAAGGAAGAGCTGATCCCCATAGGAATCGCAGGAGCCGTCGCACCTCGAGAAGAGGTTCTGGAGAATTACCACCAGCTCTTCGAAGGGGACCCCTTTCTTCCCCATGTGACCCAATACTGGGGGGCTCAGATTTCCGATCGGACCCTCCACTTTCTGGCGAAACGGGACACGGGAGAGCCACCTCTCACATCGGGCGGACCCGTTTCCCCGGCTCCCGATGCCGCGGTCCCGGCCCACGTCCTGGAGTGGGCCAAGATCAACCTGGCGGAGCAAAGGGTATGCAACCCGGACCTGGGGTGTGGCCTGGTGGCCGGGTGGGGACCGTCCGGGAGCAGCTTCCGTCCAGGATTCGGATGGTTCTTCGGGGGCGACGCAGCCATCAACACCCTGGCCATGGACGTCACCGGCCAGTGGGCCGAGGTGGCCGAGGCGTTGCGGTTCCTGGCCCGATATCAGCGGGAGGACGGCAAGATCCCCCACGAGATCAGCCAGGCCGCCGGGAGTATTCCGTGGTTCGAGGAGTTCCCGTATGCCTACTATCACGCCGACACCACCCCTTATTGGATGCTGGCCCTCTGGCACTATTGGAGGGCCCAGGGGGACGACGATCTGGTCCGCGAGCTCTGGCCTGCATACGAGAAAGCCTATGAGTGGTGCCTCTCCGTTGAGACGGATGGGGACGGAGTGATCGAGAACACCACGGGTGGCCTCGGGGCCATCGAAGTGGGCGGGTTGGGCGAAGGGATTCATCAGGACATCTACCTGGCGGCGGTTTGGACAGCAGCCCTGCAGGGAACCGCCGAGATGGCCGAAGCCATCGGGCTCGCCGACCTGGGTTCCGACGCTCGGTCGCTCTTCTCAAAATCCAGGATGACCCTGAATGCCCGGTACTGGATGCCGGAGGAGGGATACCACGCTTTCGGGATTCTGCAGGACGGGGGCACCAACGGGAACTTGACGGCTTGGCCCGCCACCGCCCTGGCCTTCGGGCTTCTGGACCCCGAAGAAGCCAACGGTACGCTCAACCACTTGGCCCGGGACGCCATCTCCTCTTCTTGGGGCGCCCGCCTCCTCTCAACCGAGAGCGACCTCTACGACCCCCTCCACTACAACAACGGGATGGTGTGGCCTTTCATGACGGGGTTCGTCTCCTGGGGCCAGTACCGTTACCGGAGGCCCTGGGCCGGCTATCCCCTCCTCTGGGCCCTCTGGCGACTCCACGGAGACTGGAGCCTGGGCCGTCACCCGGAGAATCTTTCCGGGGCGTTTTACCAGACCCTCGATGCCACGGTGCCACACCAATTCTTCGCCTCATCCATGATGGTGACCCCCCTGGTCAGAGGCCTTCTGGGTTGGGAGCCGAACGCACCGGAGGACCGGGCCACCCTGGCCCCCCAACCCCATCCCGAGTGGACCGAGTTCAGCGCTCATGACCTTTGGGTGGGGCGAACCGGGATCGACATCGACTATCGGCGGTCCGGGGAAACAGTGGAGGTGCAGCTCCATGGTCACGGCCCGGACCTGGAGCTGACCTACGTCCAGGGGATCCCGCTGGGGGGAGGAGACATCAGAATGGAGGGGGCGCCGGATGGTACCCGCAGTCGGATTGCCGAGGGACCACACGACATCCAGCACTCGGTGACCTTTACGCTTCGAGAGGACACTCCCATCACACTCGAGTACCAATGGACAGGCGGTCTGGAGGTATTCCAGAGGCACCCCGCCAGTCTACCTCCCGGGAGCCCCAGCTCCGGACCGAGGATTCTGGATTTCACCCGGGATGGCGAGGATTGGCTCCTGACGGTGGAAGGAGAGGGCGGGACGCAGGATGGTCTTTACCTACAGGGGGAGCCGGTGGTGGTGGTGGGACCGGACAACGCCCGGATCTGGACGGCGTTGGACGGCGACACCCGGGGTTTGTGGATAGACTTTCCCGACTCTGGGCCGAGAGTCGTCAGGACCGTCCGCCTGAGACCGACCGGGAATTCGAAGTAAGAGGCAATACCAACCAGCGGGTCCGAGAAGGCGGCAGGGCGGAGGGACCCGGACGGGTCAGCCCACGTCCGGAGGCGGGGCCCCCTCTACCCGGGCTCTCCACTTGGAGCGGAGGCCCCGGGGATCCAGCTCCTCCTCCATGATGCGAGCCAACTCCTCCTCCCGGCGCCACATGAACTCCAGGCCTCGGGCCTCCGCTTCCAGGGCCCGACGCTCCACCCCTTCGTTCAGAGAGACTTCCAGGGCTACGGCCTGGGGAAAGGTCAGCTCCCGGAGGAAGGGACCCTCCCTCAGTACCGACTGCATGAAAGCGTCGGGGGACCCCGCCCGCTCCACCTCCTGGACAGCCTCCTCGATAGCTCTCTCCCCGGCTCCGGTGATGTTCTGATACGCCAAGACCCGCCGGAGCACGCTCTCGGCCTCATAACCTTCGAGATGGTAGATTTTCTCTGGAGTCCACGGGTCACATCTTGGACAGGGAACACCGAGGGCCAAACGCCCATTCTCTTCGAGTCTCGGACAGAACCACCACGAGAGGTCGAAGCGGGCTGCCCGGAGGAAGCTCCCGCAGGACGGGCATTTCAACCGACCGAACCAGGCCGCCCATCCGAAACGCCTCCACCGGAGCACTTCGGCCGTCATCCCCTCTTCGAAGCGGACCTTGAAGTTCCGGTCCCCCAGGCCAACGCTCTCGGCCACCGCCGCCAGCGCCCCGTAGGCGTAGGCACTCAGCTTCGCCCCCGTGCTCCGGTACGCCTTCTCCCGGGTGAGGACCTCCCGACCGTATCTCCACCACGCCCTCTCCTGGAGGGTGGCGTCCCCGACGCGGATGAGGATCATGTCCCCAACGGCAAGAAGCGTGATGTTCTCGGTCCGGACCAGCACCTGCCCTCGGTCGGCAGATACCCGCTCCAGAGCGGAGAGGGCGCCACCTTGATCCTCCGGCGGCCAGAGAT
>JABDNZ010000334.1 GCA_013043565.1 Gemmatimonadota bacterium
CTCGAGATGAGGCGAGAGCCTTCATCGACGAGTATTTCCTGCGCTTTTCGGGAGTGCGGGCATTCTTGGATCAGCAGGTGAATCTGGCCAGGGAGCAGGGGTACGTCGAAACCCTCAGCGGGCGTCGTCGCTACGTCCCGGAGATCCAGGCAAAAAACTGGAACGTTCGGCAGTTCGGCGAACGGATTGCGCAGAACACTCCGATTCAGGGCACGGCTGCGGACCTCATCAAGGTGGCCATGGTGAGGATCCAGAAGCTACTGGAAGATCGGTTCCCAACGTCGAAGCTCCTCCTTCAGGTTCACGACGAGCTGCTCCTGGAAGTCCCGGAGGGTGAGGTGGACGAGGTGGGCTCCATGGTCATGGAAGAGATGATTGGTGCCATGGAGCTGAACGTCCCCCTCGCGGTGGATCACGGGGTGGGAGAGAGTTGGTACGCATGTAAGTCCTGATCGGGCCCATCCCCCCATTCGTAGGCCCGGATTTCCTACCGATCCTTGATCCTCGATGCGACCACTCCCTCTCAGGGGAGTGGCGGAAGTTGTGGGCCCAGTCCATGGAGGAGACCTATGAGCCGATCGGTGAACAAGATCATTCTGGTGGGAAACGTGGGGCAGGACCCGGATATCCAGGTCACAGGAAACGGGACCAAGGTGGCCCACTTCTCCCTGGCCACGAACCGACGGATCGGAGGGAATGGTGACGAGCCTCAGGAGAGGGCCGATTGGCACCGGTTGACTCTCTGGAATCGGCTGGCCCAGTTCGCCGAGGACTACGTGACCAAGGGGGACCGGGTCTACGTGGAGGGTCGGCTGGAGTACGATTCCTACGAGAGGGATGGGGTGACGATTCCCACCGCGGACGTGAACGTTCGCGAGTTGGTGATGCTCAGCCCCAGGTCCTCGGCGGAGGCGGCTGACTGAGGGTCCTTTCGGGTTTGGCGAGCCGGAACGTCCCTGGAGGGGTGGGTGCCCCTGCCCCTCCGGGGGCGCCCGCCTTTCCGGGTTGGAACCCAACGGAGGCTCGCTAAGCCGACGCGGTCCCGCGAGTCCGTCCTCGTCTTCCGAACGTCCGCGCTGGCCCGCATCGGATGCCCCGGAGGGGCGGGGGCGCCCTCGCCCGCTCTCCATCCGGCCCGCGGTGTGCATTTCGAAGCCGGGGGCACTGCCCGAGTGCTACTGTTGACTCTTGATCAATAGGTTCGGGGTTCGAGTCCCTGACGGCGTACTCTGCAAAAGGCCCGGACCTCAATTGGAGGAGCAGCTGGATCCACTACTTCAGGGCAACTTACTGCGTCCTCCCATTCGGTCCCCTTCAGCTCGCCTATCAGGAAGGGCCATCCCAGGTCGCCGACGACCCTGGAAAGTGCCGGACGATTTTCACCAAGTTGTCTTGGGTTTTTTGACGCCCACTCCTTCAGAGGGTTCTTGCCACCCTCAGGGGGCCCCCGCCACTCGCTTTTCCTTCACCCTCGCGGCAAAGAGGAAGAAGAGCCCGGGGCCGAAGGCCATGACGGATACGGCGATTCCTGTTATCAACCCGAGGATTGTGAGGCCCGGGGCGCAACACTCGTTCCTGTGCCTGGCCAGGATGTGGGCGGGGATAGCGATGAGAATCTCCAGGATGCTTCCCCTGAGAAGCCATCTCATGATGTTGTCGGTCAGGGATTCCGGGTCGTCGGCGGTGAAACTCCGGAAGAAGAAGACCCCCCAGAAAAGCCACAGGCTCGCCAAAAGCCCCAGGAGGATCCACCCGAAGGCGTCTCCTCCAGCCGTGTCCTCACCCAGGAGCATATTCAGGACGAACAACACGGAGCAGGACAAGAGGACGGCCATTAGAAAGGCTCCCGCCGTCGCGGAAGTCGCCGCTGTCCTCTTCTTTACAGGTCTCCGGCGGGCCACGGCCACCGGCACCAGCAGCAAGATTGCCTGAATCGCTACAAGGACCGGAAGAAGGAAAAGGAAGAAGACCTCGAAGGCCTCGGATGAGCTCCCGTCCCAAAAGAGCCAAAGGAGGGGAGCCGCGAGGATCGAGATGACGATTGCATAGAGGAACACCGTCACCAACGCCCAGCGTTTCATGGTACCCCCTGGTTGGCAGGCCTTAAGCTGAATCCATGATATTCAATTCCCGGGGGGAGGGTGAGGGTGTTCCTGACGTATTCCAGGGGTGGAGATTACGTAGGTAAGACGCTCCCGCCAAAAAGCGAGGAATCGTGGCGCTGAGGGATAGGACTTCCAAAGACCCTATGAGCTCCTGATCGAAGGATCGAGGCCATCGATTCAGGTCTGGCCCCGTCTCAATAGGATTAGGTGGAAGAGCAGGAGACCGGCCGTAACGAGTGTGCTCTGAGGTAGCGTTCGGACTGAAGTGTAAAAGCCCTCGTGCCTATTCTGATCTCAGGGCGTCAATGGGGAAGAGGAGAGATGCCCGATGGGCCGGGTACACGCCGAAGAACAAACCCACCGATAGGGAAAAAGCCAGAGCGATCCCCACGAATTCCATGGGGACGACGGTGGGCCAGCGAGTGGTCCAACCGAGAATGATACCGCCGAGAACACCCAGGAAGACGCCGACGAGCCCTCCGACCACTCCCAGGATGAGGGCTTCCGAAAGGAACTGGATCAGGATGTCCCGCTGCCGGGCGCCCACGGCCATCCTGAGTCCGATCTCCGACCTTCGTTCCCGCACAGCGATGAGCATCACCGCCAGGATCCCGATCCCCCCGACAATGAGAGAAATGGCCGCCACGCCGGCAATCAAGAGGGTGAAGGATGTGGCCGTTTCGTTCTCCGCTTCCAGGGCGGTGATCTGGTTCTGGACCGTGAAGTCGTCAGGAAGGTCTTTGGCGACAAGGCGATGTCGTTCCCTGAGAAGCTCCCGGATCTCTGCTTCGACCGGTCTCATCGCCTCACGACTCACGGCCTGGATGTGAACGTTCCGGATATTGGATTGGTTGAAGACTCTGCGGAGGCCAGTTCGGAGAGGAATCAGAATCTGGTTGTCTTCGTTCGATCCCTCGGCAGAAATCCCCTTTTCCGAGAGCACGCCGACGACCTCGAAGGGTATGTTTTCGATCCTTACGATCTCGCCCAGCGGGTACTCGTTCCCGAAGAGGTTCTCCTTCACTGAATTCCCGAGCACGGCGACCCGCGCCGAGCGCCGTTCGTCATCCTCCGAGAAGAACTCCCCGAGGGCCGTCCGAAAGTTCCTGATTTCCCGGAAGGCTGGGGTGGTGGCGAGGATCTTGGTTTCAACGGAGAACGTTCCCCGGCGCACGGTGAGGCGTTGCTGCTGTGACGGTGCCACGTTGGCCACCAAGGGAGAATGA
>JABDNZ010000347.1 GCA_013043565.1 Gemmatimonadota bacterium
GGCCTGAACTTCCTTCTCGGGAAGCCAAAGATCGATATCCCGCTGAAGAAGAAGGAAGAGCCGAAGGCCAAGGTGGCCACTGCCGCCGCCCCGGCTGCCGGAGTAGCACCGGTCCTCACCGGTCCCGTCACCACCTCGGTGAAGGTCCAAGAAGGTGCTCAGACCCGGACCTTCTCGGTCACCGTCGAACCCCTGGGCGGAGTCGAGGCATCGGCACCGGCCGCGGAAGCAGCTCCAGTCGCGGCTGCGGCGGGAACCCAGGTCTTCTCCACCTTCGCCGGATCTGTCGAGGTCGTCGATATTCTGGTCAAGGTGGGAGACCAGGTGAACGAAGGCGACGTGGTGGCAGCCATCGAGGCCATGAAAGCGAAGCACGACATCAAGGCGCCCACTGGCGGGACCGTGAGCGCCATTCACGCATCCATCGGAGACGAAATCGACAGTACCAATCCCATCGTCTCCATCGCCTGAGGCGCCCGTTACATGGATATCTTCGTCCAGCTGGCACGAGAGTCGGGGATAGCCAATCTCGGGATTGGCAACCTCGTCATGTTCGTGGTGGCCGGGATCCTCATCTACCTGGCTATCGCGAAGGAGTATGAACCTCTACTCCTGATTCCAATCGGGTTCGGCGCCATTCTGGCCAACCTCCCTCTGGCCCAGATGGGGTCGGAGGGAGAGGGAATCCTGGCGGTCATCTACGACGCCGGAATCAGGACCGAGCTCCTCCCGCCCCTGATCTTCCTGGGTGTAGGGGTGCTCACGGACTTCCGTCCTCTTCTGGGGAGGCCTCTGACGTTCCTCTTGGGGGCGGCGGCTCAGCTCGGCATCTTCGTGGCCGCCCTTGGGGCTTTTTATCTCCTGGGCTTCAACGCGCAGGAAGCGGCTTCTATCGGCATCATCGGAGGGGCGGACGGACCCACGTCCATCTTTTTGACCATTCAGCTGGCTCCTCACCTCCTGGGCCCAGTGGCCGTAGCGGCCTATAGCTACATGTCTCTCGTGCCCATCATTCAGCCGCCGATTTTGCGGATGATGACGACAAAGGCCGAGAGAGCCATTGATATGCCCCAGGCCAGGCCCGTCTCTCAGAGAGCGGCCATCCTCTTCCCCATCGTCACGGGAATCCTGGCCTCGCTGGCCGTGCCCTCCAGCGCACCGCTTCTCGGCATGCTGATGTTCGGCAACCTGCTCAGAGAGAGCGGAGTGACGGAGAGGCTCAAGAAGACGGCCGGAGGGCCGATGATCGATATCGTCACGATTCTCTTGGGGATCGTCGTCGGGGCAACCATGTCGGCCGAGGCATTCCTGACCACCAGGACTTTGGGGATTCTGGTTCTGGGAGCCGTTGCGTTCTCGTTCAGCACGGCGGGTGGGATCCTCTTTGCCAAGATCATCAACCTCTTCCTATCCAACGATAAGAAGATCAATCCCTGCATCGGGGCGGCTGGCGTTTCCGCCGTACCCATGTCGGCCAGGGTCGTTCAGCAGTTCGTTTCCGACGAGACCAACGGAAGGGTGAACCCCCTCATGCCGGCCATGGGCCCCAACGTGGCCGGAGTCATCGGCTCCGCCGTGGCGGCTGGGGTGTTTCTGACGATGCTGGGGTAGGAACGAACGGGCGAGGCGAGAGCGTCGGCGGAGGCTGGCGGTCACCGCCGGACGAGACGAACCCCCGAGGTGCTCGGCACCCCGGGGGTTCGTTCTTTCTCCGGGCCATGCCAGGATCGGGCATGGGACCTTCCGGGTCCGGTGAGCTGACCTGCCTCTACTCCGACCTCAGGGCCGTCATGGGGTTTACCCTGGAAGCACGGAGGGCCGGGACCAGGTTGGCAAGGGCCGCGACGGTGCACAGGACCAGGAGTGTGACGGCAAAGCTCGGGATGTCGACGGGGCTCACGAAGAGCACGCTCGACAAGAGCCGGGCCGCGAAGCCAGCCAGAATTGCTCCGACCACAAAACCCGCAGCCACGAGGAGCATTCCCCGCCGCACCACCATCACCACCAGAGACCGGCTCTCAGCCCCCAAGGCCTTTCGAATACCCAGTTCCCGAGTCCGTCGACTCACAGCGTAACCGATCACGCCGTAGAGACCTACCGCGGCGAGGATGAGGGCCAGGGACCCGAACACACCGATGAGCCAGGCCCCGGCCAAGACCGGGAACAACCTCACATCCGCCAACTCCTGGAACGACCCGGTATCGAGGAAGACGAGGTCGGGATCGAGGGCCCGGAGGGTCCGCTCCAGGTCCGGAACCAGGGACGGGGCCGGGGTCGCGGTTCGGATCACGTAGTTGGAGAAAACCCCATTCCGCGCTAGGGGAATGTGGATGTAGGGTTTGGGGTCCTCTCCGGGGGTATCCACCCGATAGTCTTCCACGATCCCCACGATTTCGAAGGGCGGCCCGTCCCAGGATCCCCGAAATTCCCGGCCCAACCCACCTTCCCCGGGCCAGAAGCGGTTGGACATCTCTTCCGTGACCACGGCGACCCTACGATCTCCGTCCCGGTCTTCGGCCCGGATTCCACGGCCTTCCAGGATCTCCAGATCCATGGCTTGGAAGTACCCCTCGTCGATGCTCGCTCCGTCGATTCCGTACGGGCGGTCGGAAGAGGAACTCTGATGGCCCTCGATGAACACTCCGAAGCCGTTGTTGTTCAGTGACAGGGGAACGCGACTGGTCAGGCCCACCGCCTCGACACCCGGCACGCTGGAAAGGCGCACGGTGCCATCGGAGTAGAATGCCTCCGCCTCCTCGGGCCCGTACCCATTCATCTCCATGGCTAGGCCCAAGTAAGCCGTACGGGAAACGTCGTAGCCGAAATCGACGCGGCCTGCCGCCGTGAGGCTACGGACCATGAGCGAGCCGGCGATCAGGAGTACGACCGAAACCGCGACCTGGGCGATCACGAGGGCGTCCCGGAGCTCCAACCACCGTCGTCCCTTCGACGCCCCATCGCCCGAGTCTTTCAGGGCCGGCACGAGATCCGGCCGGGAGGCCCGGAGAGCCGGCATGATCCCAAAGAGTATGCCCGTGACACCTGCGACAAGGACCGTGAAGGTGATGACTCGCCAGTCCGGAGAAAGGTCTAGCCCAAGATCGATGGGGAGCGGGGGCTGATACCCCGCGATGACACCCGCCAGCCAAAAGGCGAGGAGTACCGCGACGGCCCCGCCGGCCAGGGCCATAAGGATGCTTTCCGTCAGCATCTGGCGAATCAGTCGTCCCCGGCTCGCACCTATCGCGATACGGACGGCAAGCTCCCGTCTCCTGGAGGAGGCTCGGGCCAAGAGCATGTTCGCCAGGTTGGCGCATGCCACCAGGAGCACAAGACCGACCGCACCAAGAAGCAGAAAACCTGCCGGTGCCACGGTCCTGTCGAAGTCGGGGTTGATGGCGACGTCGTTGGTGGACAGCACGGTCAGGCGCTCGAGCTCGTTCGTTTCGGGATACTCGGCAGACAGCTGCGCCGCGATTCCCTGGAGCTCGGCACGAACGGTTTCGAGCTCAACCCCGTCTCTCATGCGCCCTTTGATCCAGAGGAAGTGAAGTCCTCTGCGGTCGAGGTCCGAAGAGCCCACACTCGTCCCTGATAGCCGCCGATTTCCCAGGGCCTCGATCTCCTCGACCATGGTCAGTGGGATCCACATCTGGGGGGTAACCGCCGGGAACATCCCGCCGAAGCTGGCCGGCGCAACGCCGACGACCGTGTATACGATCCCGTTCATCCGAAAGTCCCGGCCGAGGATCTCCCGGTCCCCACCGAACCGGCTCTGCCAGAACCCGTGGCTCAGGACCGCCACCGGCGAGGCCCCGAGGGCCTGAAACTCATCGGGCGAAAAGGCTCGGCCCAGGGTCGGCCGCACCCCCAAAACATTGAAGTAGTCCTCCGAGACGATTTCACCCACGACCAGCTCCGAGCTGCCTTCGATCGAAAGGTTCGCGAAGAAGTTCGTGTAGGCCATCATGCCCGAAAGAGTCTCGGTCCGAGTTTGATAGTCCAGGAAATTCGGATAGGAGTTCGCATCGTGGGTCGAAGACGTCGCTGCATGTCCATAGACGTCCACCAACATCTCGGACCGCTCTACCGGAAGCGGCTTGAAGAGGATGGCATTCACCAGGCTGAAGATCGTGCTGTTCACACCGATCCCCAGGGCGATGGTGAGGATGGCGACCGCGGCGAAGCCCGGTGACCTGAGGAGGCCACGGATTCCGTAACGCAGATCACGGATCAGTTGGTCCACGAGAGCATCCCGGCTAAGGGAGGGTAATGAAGATCAATAGGGTACACGGGAGGTAGGTTTGGAGTTTCTTCAAGGTCCGGAACAGCCGCGATTCGGGGCCCGTCTTGCCGACTCTCTGGCCGGCCTGGAGGGTCGGGCTCCCGCTGCCCGAAGTCCTGCCCTACCCTGGGGCGATTTCCAAACCGAGGTAAAGGGCTGCGCCAGGAGCCATGGCACCCGTGACGTCCGGGTATTCGGCATCGAAGAGGTTCGTGGCATCCAAGTAGATCAAGGTGGATCCCAGCCGAATGCCAGCCCGCATGTCGAAAAGGTGGTAGGCCTTTTCGCCCTTGCGTTTGGCCCGCCGGAATTTCGCCCCGACCCTCAGGGATCCTGCCAAGGCCCGTTCCGCCCCGACGTGGACTAGCTCATCTTGGGGTCGCAAGGCGTATTTCGACCTGAACCCCTCGGCCTCCCTGGAGTCCACTGAAAGCAGCATCCCGCCCATGGTCCACCTGATCGCCCCCGGGCCCAGGAAGCTCAGATCGGCTTCGAGGCCCCGGAAGGTCGCTTCTTCCACGTTTCGAGTCTCCCACGGCGGCGGTTCACCGTCTCCGCCGGTTTCCGCCTGGGGCCGGGCCCAGTCGATGAGATCCTCGGACCGTCTGGAAAAGGCCGTCAACCCAAATCGCAGAGATCCTCTTCTGGTGTAGTCGAACCCAACTTCCCCGGACCAGGCACGTTCTGGATCGAGGTCTGGGCTACCGACGTTCACCGGATCCTGGTAGTAACGCTCGGTCCAGGTGGGGGCCCGGAAGGTGCGACCCAACGCAGCCCGAATCCGAAGCCCGGGCCCGAGCCGAAACGATCCGGACACCGACGGTGAGAAGAAAGATCCAAAACCCTGATGCCAATCTCCACGAAGGCCCATCGACAGGACCCCCCTTC
>JABDNZ010000356.1 GCA_013043565.1 Gemmatimonadota bacterium
ATCTCCTACGTTGTGAGGAAGATCGATCCCTCCGCCGAAGCCGTACTACGGGTTTCCGCGGCGGGCCAAAGGACGCTGAACGCCGTAGCCGAGATCGTCGTGAGGTGAGGGCCTCGCCCTTCCCTACTCCCCTCTTCGGTACACGATCTTCCCGTCTACGATCGTGTATTCGATTTCCATATCGAGAATCTCGGCCGGGTCGATCTCGAGGAGGTTTCGGTCACAGACGGTGATGTCCGCGAGTTTCCCCGCCTTCAGGGATCCACGGATATCATCCTCAAAAGCCGCAAAGGCATTGTTGATCGTATATCCCTTCAAAGCCTCGTGCACCGATATCTTCTGCTCCGGAAACCACCCGCCCTCAGGAGTATGGTTGAGAGTGGTTCGATTAACGGCAGCGTGAATAAGATATTTTGGGTGCATATGATATTCGGCGGCTGACGTACCGGGCCAATCCGATCCGAAGGACAGCATGGTCCCGTGCTCCAACATGGAGGCGAATGCATAGGCCCCCTTACTTCGTTCGTAGCCGATCCTTTCCTCCATCCACCGCATGTCGTCGGAGATATGGTAGGGATTCACCTCGGCGATGACCCCCAACTCCTGGAAACGGGGGAAATCCTCGGGGCGAACTACCTGATTGTGGATGACCCGGAACCCAGTGAGTTCTACCCCTTCGTTCGCCAGGCGCTCATACATGTCCAGCATCAACGCGACGCCTTTAGTGCCAATGGCATGGACGTTGGGCACGAATCCCGCTTCCAGGCCGGCTTTGATCAGGGTGTACATCTTCTCCATGTCCCCGATCATCATCCGAGAATCGTTGCTCGTGTGCCGCCGATAGTGGCCATAGTTGTCGGGTTGGTCGTCGTAGGGCTCGAAGAACAGGGCCCCGTGGGTCCCCATGATCCCGTCGATGTACCCCTTGAGGGCCCCGTAACGGAGGAAAGGATCGGGTTCCTTGGTCTGAGGATGGAGGCCCATCGTGAAGCCCTGGGCACCAAGGTCGGCGCCACGGGAGAGGTCAGGGCGCAGCCACACCCGAGCTGTCAGCTCCCCGTTCTCCTGCAGCTCGGCGAACCGAGCCGTCTGGTCCGGCCGGGCTATGTCGTGAATCTCCACGATTCCGGCCTCCCGGAGGGCCTTCAGGGCGGCTCGGTTCTCATTCAACAGGCGTTCGTGGGACTTCGGCTTCTGGACGCTTCGGATCCGGCTCAGAGCAGGAGAGCCCCGGTAGATGAGCCCGGTGGGCACCCCCTGATCGTCGAGCTTCATACCCTCCACGGGGGCGTCTTCCAGCCCCGCCGCCTGAAGGGCGGCGGTGTTTGCCAGGTAGAGCTCACTATCGAAGCTGTTCAGTACGCATGGGTAGTCGGCCGTGATGTCGTCTATGACCCAGCGGTCGGGCTCCCAGCGGGAGTCACTCTTCTCCTCGGCCGACTCGGCGCCGAGGGACCATTCCTCATAGGCGCCCCATAGCCCTCCGGTGATCCACTCGCCGGGCTCGAGGAAGGTGACCAAGCGAGCCATTTCTTCGATCAGGCCGGGGTTGTCGGCCACGTTCATGAGGTTGGCATCATTGATCAGGCCCCCGGCACTGTTGAAGTGCACGTGCCCGTCGATGAACCCCGGGACAACGAACTTCCCTTCAAGGTCGACAACTTCGGTATCCGGACCCCGGTAGGCATCGGCCTCCTCATCCGTGTCCAGGACGGCGGTGATGGTGTTCCCGGTGACGACCACGGCGGACGCCGTCGGATGATCATCCTCCATGGTATAGACATCACCGTTCAGGAGGATCAGGTCGGCCGGGTTATCGGACGAATAGGACGGGCCGCAGGACGCGAGGCCGATCGAGGCTAGAACAGCTATCAGGATCATGCGTGGCTCTTGCATGCCGTGACCTCCTGAAAGGATAGGGGACGTCGTGATACTCACCCGATGACAGTTTATGGGAAGTTAAGGATCAGCGGCAACAGGGCCCCAATGGGAAACGGGGTATCGCGGATAAGAAGAGCACGAGCCTTCCCTTGCAGCGCCCCCCCCGACCGCCCACTCTACCCTGGTCTCAGGCCGGCAACGGGGCGGGAAAATCGAGCCGAACCCCGAGGAAATGCCGAGCCCACTAGACCACGGAGATCGGGATGAGCCACTTCAGTCGACGCTCTATGGCCCCTATGGGAGCCATTGTGACCCTCCTCCTCCCCTGGCTCGTGATGACGGCCTGTGCCCCCAATCAGGATTCGGATGGGGACTCGGAAGAGGAGGGCGGCTGGATCTCGCTTTTCAACGGCCGGGACCTGACGGGTTGGACCCTGAAGATTACCGGTCAGGAGCTGGGAGTGGATCCCTGGGAAACCGTCTATGTTGAGGACGGACTCCTCACCGTCGGCTACGAGAACTACGACGGATGGCAAGACCGGTTTGGGCATCTGTTCTACCAGGAACCCTTCTCCCACTTTCAGCTCCGGGTCGAATACAGGTTCATCGGGGACCAGGTACCGGACGCGCCGGGTTGGGCATTCAAGAACAATGGCATCATGTTCCACGCCCAGGCTCCCGAAACCATGCTCCTCGATCAGCGTTTCCCCCTCTCCATCGAGGCCCAGCTGCTGGGCGGAGACGGATCCGGGGAGAGGCCCACGGGAAACGTCTGCACCCCCGGCACGGACATCCTGATCGACGGACAGATGCCGGAGGGCCACTGCATCTCGGCATCGGCCCCCACCGTCCACGGTGAAGAGTGGGTCACTTTCGAGATGGTGGTCCGCGGGGGTGAGTCCGTCGTCCACGTAATCGACGGGGACACGGTCATGGCCTACTCCGGACTGGTCGTTGGGGGTGCCACGGTCGAGGAATTCGGTGAGCCGGCCCGAGCCGAGGGGCAACCCCTTTCTGGTGGGTATATCGCCCTTCAAAGTGAGAGCCACCCCATCCAGTTC
>JABDNZ010000361.1 GCA_013043565.1 Gemmatimonadota bacterium
ATCTCCACGTCGACCTATGAAGGCGGGGTCTTTTCATTCGAACACACCCCCTCCTCCAACGACGAGTGGATCGCACTGGGTCCGGTCTACAATTTCTCCCGCTGGACGGAACTTGCAGGCCAGATCGACGACCATGTCATGGTGGACTCCCTGGTTGTGCTGACCCAGACCTTGCAGGGACGCCCCTTCCATCTGTTGAAGATCACTGACCCGTCGGTCCCGGACACCGAAAAGGGCGCGGTATGGGGCACCGCCCGACAGCACCCGGCGGAAGTTGCGGGCTCCTGGATGGCCGAGGGTCTGATCGTGTGGCTTCTCGGGGACGACCGGCAGGCCGCAGAGCTCCGAAGGCGAGCGGTCTTCTATCTCATGCCGTTCATGAATCCCGATGGCGTGGCTCTCGGGAACTACCGGGTCAACTCGGTAGGGGCGAACCTGAACCGCGAGTGGTCCAACCAAAACCCCGCCACCGCCCCCACCGTGGCGGCGGCGGCCCAGGCCGTGGAGAGTTTTGTGGCTTCAGGCCGACGCTTCGAGTTCTTCGTGGATCTCCATGCCTATTCGTCCCTCAGAAAGAACTTCTTCTTCTACAGTGGGAGGGATCGGGCGCCGGAGCTGGAGGTTCAGGAGATCGAGGCGCTTATGGACCTCTTCCAGACCAACAACGGAGATTTCACGAGGTCCGGCTCGGCCCCTTCGGGGGACGACACACGCCTCGCCCGGGGTTGGGCCTTCGAGAACTTCGGGGTGCAGGCGGTCACTTTCGAAGCGTCATACCAGGACCTTACCTATGGCCCCCACGCCTACCAGTACATGACCCCGGACCGCTACATGGCCCTCGGGGAGGGGCTGGGAAAGAGCTTGGCGGAACTGCTCTTCGGCGTTGTGCCCTGACGGGGGCGGAAAGAATCTACGCCGTCAGTTTCGGCCTTCTCTGGCCCGCCGGTCGTTGAGGGGCCTCAGCCTGTATTCGAACCCTATGGAAAAGTTGGGAAAGGAGAATTCACCGCTTTCTTTGTCCACTCCGGTCGGGAGCTCGCCGAAGTCCCTTTCATGGAACTTCAGGAAGTAGTGATACCCGGCCCCCACCCTGAAGAAGAAACCCTCGCGAAGGCTTTCGAGTTCAGGCCTCCACTGGAGATAGAGGGGGAACGACCAATGCCAGAAGGCTCGGTCGAAATCCCCTCCGAACCAGTGGAGGGCCGCTCCGGCATTGATCGCCCAATCCCCCCCCAACTTGAAATCGATCGACGGCTGAATGGACACCATGTGGATGTCGGCGTCCTCGTATGGAGCATCTAGGTCGCTCACCGAAACCCGATAGACACCCGCGAATCGAAGCCGAACCTTCTCGTACTCCCAGTAGAAGGAAGCACCGGGACCCACCATCCTCGGCCCGCTGAGCTTGTGGATCCAATCGATGAATCCTCCGGGCCCTCCGTCTCCGTCTTGACCTACCACAGGTTGGAAGGAGATGAGGCAGCCAAGGGCCATGAGCAAGATGCCAAAGGTGAGTTTTTTCATTGTCCGTCTCCTTTTCAAGGAGGTGTCAGCTCCTCAGATCAGCAACGGGCCTGGCCGCACGTTCACGGTCAGGTTCGTTTCATAGCCCACGGCCGCCTACCCGTACCCGTCCTCCTCGGCGGCATCGAAATACTCCGGTTCTTCGAACAGATAGCCCACCGTTCCCAAGCGTTGTATCTGGAGGTTCCCGCTCTTCGAATGCCGAACGGTGGTGCCCGATTCGGCTCGATAGACGAGTACTTCCGCATCGGTCTCCCTGAGGATGTAGACCCGCTCCCCGTTGATCCGCGCTCTTTCGTGATAGCTGTTGTAGGCCAGGCGCCATGGCAGTGTGGCCATGATCACAAGGAACCCGATCCAAGCGAGGCTACTCCAGCGGACGGCCCGGACCCGTCCTTCCAGAGGACCGCGTTTTCGGAGGTACCGGAAGACCCCCCTCCATACCATGAGCAACACCACGACGATGGGTGCGAGTATTTCGTTGTACCGTTCGTGGAGTGGGCGGTTGGCGAGCGAAAGGATTTCCCGCTCGGTGCTCCACACGGCCCCCAAGTACTCACGGAACGGGGCCAGGGAGACGAGACCCGCAACGATGGCTCCCAGGAGGAAGACGTCGGCTACGGTCTTGGGGCTGAGGGGGGTCCACATGTTCCGCCATACTCCCGTGGCGGTGTTCCTCAGTGAGTCATAGGTCTTTCCGACCCCTGGAGTCCGCTGAAGGCCGGCGGATAGGATCCTCCAGAGGTTGCCGAGGATCCAGAAGGCCACCGATGCCCCCAGCCCGAAGACCAGGACCGGAATCAGAGCCCGGAGGCCCAGGACAGGGAAATCCCACCTGGAAGGAGTGTAGTCGGATGGGATACCCAGTTTGACGTCGTAAGCCAAATTCGTCAGGAAACCCACCACCGTGAATACGACCCCGGCCGCGAGCAGCAACCGGACCGTCCCTCCTAATGACCGTAGGGAGAACGGGGACGGGGGGTCACTCGGGAAGGCCGCCAAACCCGGTATGGCAGAAACCGAGAGGCCTTCGGAGGAAGCCCGGAGAGCTTCGCCCATCTCGGCTGCTCCCCGGAACCGGTCGGCCGGGCTCCGGGCCAAGGCGGTCAATATCAGGCGTTCCAGGGACTCCGGAATGGAATCCCGAACCACTCTCGGACTCGGTGGAGCCTCCCGTAGCTTCCTGGCCAGGATCGCCTGCGGAAGCCTGCCCGTGAAGGGGGGATCGCCTGTCAGGGCTTCAAAGAGAACACAGCCCAGTGAATAGATGTCGCTCCGGCCGTCGATGTCCTCGTCACCGGCGGCCTGCTCCGGGCTCATGTAGTGAGGAGATCCGGGGGACACCCCAGAAGCGGTGAGGCGATTGGTTTCCACCTGCTGGGTCGCCAGGGCGATTCCAAAATCAGCCACGACTGCGTGGCCCGAGTCCATCATGATGTTCGCCGGCTTGATGTCGCGATGAACTACGCCCTTTTCATGCGCGTAGGCTAGGGCGTCCGTGACCTCCATCCCGATTTGAAGGGTTTCTTCGATGGGCAGCTGTTTTTCCTTGTCCAACCTGTCTCGAACCGACTCCCCCTCGACATAGGGCATCACGTAGAAGGGCAAACCGCCAACCTCTCCAGAGTCCAACAGGGGTAGGATATGGGGATGCCGGAGATTGGCTGCGATCTGGATTTCCCTCAGAAAACGCTCAGAGCCCAACACCGATGCGAGCTCTGGAAGAAGGACCTTGATCGCGACGGCTCGGTGGTGTTTCAGGTCCTGCGCCTGAAATACCGCTGCCATCCCGCCCTTGCCGATCTCCCGGTCGACCTGGTAACGGTCCCTCAGCTCCTGCCTCAGGACAGTGAGCAAATCGTCCATAAGTTCAGGTTCTTCCCCGGGGGTGCTTCAGGTGGAAATGTGCTCCGACTCCAGCCATATGGGTCTTTGGGTTCTCAATAGGATGCGAATAGGTTTTCGTTACCGCCAGGATTATCTTTACAGGCTCTTACCTGGCGAGCCGCCGGTTTGCTAGCCAAGTCCTGCGGGGTTGGAGGTTGCTCCCCGGGATGACTACTATTCAAGTATCGAGTGAAACCGAAGTGCCTGGGCTTTCGTAGAGGCTCTTGCAGTAGGACCTCGTCCAAAGAGGCCAAGAACCCCCCCGACTCTGGGAAGTACTGATGAGATTCGCGGCCGGATTGACAGTTACAGGTGTTTTG
>JABDNZ010000033.1 GCA_013043565.1 Gemmatimonadota bacterium
CATGTCTGAGAGAAGCAGAAGGGCCTTCGTCATCTTCAACCCGGCCTCGAAGGGAGGTCGTGGTGCGAAGAGGGTTCCCGCGTACCTCTCACTCCTGCAGGAACACCTCCCAGAGTTCGAACATGCAGTGACCTCCGAAGGTGGTGGGGAAGCGCAGCTGGCCGGACGAGCCCTCGACGAGGGATATGGGACCATAGTGGCTGTGGGGGGTGACGGGACCTTGAGCACGGTGGCCGACAGGCTCCTCACCTCGGGCCGGGAGGACGTCGTCTTTGGTGTCCTGCCGGGAGGAACCGGAAACGATTTCGGCCGGAACCTGGGGATTCCCGGTGACGACCTCGAGGGTGCCGTGCGAGTCCTGGCGGAGGGCCATGAGATCCGGGCGGACGTGGGGCGTGTAATAGGGGGCACCCGGCACGAAGAACGTGGGGAGGCGTCCCGGGCCGAACGGTTCTTCCTGAATGTGGCCGGTTTTGGATTCGACGTCGCGGTGGTCGATGGGGCAAAAGGTGCTCGGATTCTGAGTGGTGAGCTCCTCTACAAAGCGACCGCGGTCCGGCAACTGTTTCGGTTTCCCGGGTTCCAGGTGACCCTTCGGGACGAAGAGGGTTACGCTCGTTCAGATCCTACGCTCATGTTGACCGTGACCAACGGTGAGCACTTCGGCGGAGGTTTTCCCATTGCGCCGGGGGCCACCGTCCAGGACGGCCTCCTTCACGCCTGTTACATCGGGGACGCGAAGCCGCTACGGCGCCTGGTCCTTTTTGATCGGGCGGGGAAAGGTCGGCACCAGGGATGCGGAGAGGTGGATTCCCGAGCCTCTTCCAGGTTCAGGCTTACGTTCCCAGGACCTTTTCGGTTCGAGTTGGACGGCGATATCTACGCTTCGGACCAACCGGAGCTGACACTGGAAGCCCGGCCGGGAGCTCTCAGGGTTCTGGCGCCAACAGCCTGATCCAACGTGGACCCGACGGGTCCCGGTATACGAGAACCCTCAACCAACTAAAGACTAGTTGAGGGTTCCTCATGTTTGTGTTAGTAAGGAAACAAACGTTTCTTCAGTTGATTCCTGAACCCCCGACAACGGATTCGGCCAAGAGGACGACCGGCGCCGTGATGGCGTCGTCGGTGTTGAATTCCCAGATCAGTGTGTTGTTCTCTCGCTCATGAGCGTTGGTATTCGTGATCCGGCCGGGCATGGTCAGCCTGAAGGAAACGCTCGTCCCCGCAAGTGAGAAACCCGGTAGCAGACGGTCGAAAGGTTCGAAAACTTCTCCTTCGAACTCCTCGGAGAAGAGGTCGAAGCGTTCTCGCACCGACTCCGGCCCGGCGTCGGGGTACTTCGTTCGGATGGTCTTGGCCGCGAGACGGGAGATCTGGTCCAATGCCTGGTTCCACAGCTCTTCGTCCTCCTCAAAAAGCTGGTCCAACATCCCGTTTTCAAACGCCGGCCAAAGCGTGGCCCGGGCGATACCCAAGATCTCACCACGCTCCTGACTCGAAAGTCTGGGGTACACGGCCACGGCGAACCTCTCAATCTCGCTGACGAACACCTCCAGCACCGCTTCAAGTCCGTGATCCCACTCGAAGGTTTCTTGGAAGATGAAGGTGGCGGTCCCGTCCGTCCGGCCTGGGGCACTCACGCGCACTCGGTTCCTCAGTTGCAGATCTCCCAGTCTCAGGTGCCCGAGCTTGGTATCGGCGTTTTTCGGGAGGGCACCAAAAATGTGGATTTCGTCGTTGAGATCGGTCCAAGCGTTCAGATCCCTGATCGGGGTTTCCCGCTTAAAAACGAACAGTGTGTCTCCATTGCTTTTTACCTGAACGGTGTGGTCCCACCCGTTCCCCTCTGTGACCGACATGAACTCCACGAAGTCCCGGCGGGTGACATCCTCGCCCAGACGGTTCGGATCGGTAGCCTCCAAGGTGACGGACCGGTGTCCGCTCCCATCCGAGTTGAGGGCGGTTTCGATTCTGTATTCAGTACAGGCGCCTGACCCGATTATGGCAACGGACGCCAATATGGCTTTTAGGCGATGGTCCTTTCTGGTTCCAACCTTCATTCCCAACCTCCTGACTGCGCTGGGTGTGGTTTCGAATCTCTGCTCGGTGTGGTTCAACTGAGTAGGTCCTTCAGCTGAGCCTTGGGGAAGGCCAGGTCTTGGGAGATCCCGGAGGCGGTGAGCCATTCGGCGAGGTCTCCAGCCCGAACCTCCCCGACCGGTCCAAGCGACCTGAGGCCTTGGTCCAAGATCGAGAGGACCTCCCTCAGGTTTGGGGTTAGCCGAGGCGAACCCCCTAGGAGGCTCTCCATCTTCGATGTATCGAAGACGACCTGGTCCGGGGGGGACAGTTCGAGCAGCTCGACCAGGTTTGCCACCGTAACGAACTCCTGTCCGGCCAGCATACGGTCCAGCGCGCGAAGTCGGTTTCGTCGGTTTCCGGCCAACTGAGCTGTGCGCTCCACCCACTCTGTCCTGGAGTCCAACATTTCGATGTCCCGCTTGAGACTCTCAACCTGAACCGACAACTGGGATCCCCGTTCCTGGACTCGTTGCAGTTCAGAGAAAAGGAACCCGGTGGAAAAGAGGAGGGCTACCGAAGCGGCGGCGAGAGTCGGAATCAGCCAGGAGGGCTTGGTGGGAGCGGAAGGTCTTGCCGCGGCACCTGAAGACGGATCAGAGCCGTCCGTCGAACCCAGGTTCAAAGCCGGTGGCAGGGATGCCACTTCGGCCTGCACCCGTTCCCACATCGAGGCCACCATCTCATCGGGGACTGCCGCCTCGAGCTTCCCGAGACTCGGTGCCAGCATATGTTCCTTCAGCCGTAACAACATGCCGCAGTCCTCACAGGACGAGGCATGCAGCCGAAGTTGACCGACACCATCGTCCGTGAGCCTGCCGTCGACCAGGGCATCCAGTTGGTCCTCGAAAACCCGACAATCAACGTTTTTCTTCACGTACTCGTCTCCATCTCTCTGAGCACCGCAGCAACCCGCTTTCTGGCGAAATGCAACGTGGCCCTCAGGGTCCCGAATTTGATGCCCATGGCTTCTGCCACGGCTCGTTGATCTCCCTGTTCCAGGTCGACGCGAACGAAGACTTGGCGTTGGGTCTCACTCAACTGCCCGGCCGCAGCCATCAACCGTTCGTGGAATTCTCGCCGCTCCAGGTCCTCCTCCGGGCCTTCCTGTGCGGCTCCCCGAAGGCGGGCGACCACTTCGTCGCCGGGGGTCGCCTCGTTCTTGAACCATCCCCGTCGCAGATGGTCGAGACACCCGTTCCGATGGACGGCGTGAAGCCAGGCGCTGAAAGAGCGTTCTGAATCCCAGCGGCCGATCTGGCGATGGACCTTGATCCACGTGTCCTGGGTGAGATCTCGAGCCCATTCCCAGTCTTCCGTGTATCGGTATGCCATGGCTATGAGGGTCCGGCTCAGGGACTCTACCAGGACACGGAAGCTCCTGGTGTCCCCTTTCTGGAATGCGACGGCCAGCGCGTTCAGATCCCGTTGGTCCAACTGCCTCTCCCGAGTAAGCGGGGCCCGGCTCTCCGGTCTGCCCAAAGCCTCTGGAGTTAATACGAAAGGTGTCCCCGGAATGTTAAGGATTGCCGATCCGGGTCATCCCGGTGGAGCGATCCGGACCTCGACGTTTTCGACCACGGCACCCAGCTCCTCGAGGATCTTCTGATACCAGGCCACGGATGCGTCTCGGTGGTCCTCGAAGCCAAGGGCTCCCCACATCACCGTGAGGGTCCGAACGGTTCCCTCATGGGTTTTTGTCC
>JABDNZ010000374.1 GCA_013043565.1 Gemmatimonadota bacterium
GCTAATAAGAGAGCGGCATATGGACGGCCCCCTCCGAAACCTCGGAGGGGGCCGTCGCCTTCCCTACGTCACCCCTCGGAACTAAACGGGCCGCAAGCGGTACTCTGGGCAATTATTGTTCGATCTACTCCAGATAAGGACGTATGAGAATGCGGCGTTTGGTGGTGGTATCCCTCCTGGGAATTGCGGCCGCTTTTGCTAGCCCGCAACAGACTTTTGGTCAGGGGGCGGGCGATTTTCTTCCGGTCGGCGAGATGGCTCCGGACATCCAGGTCACCGGGGCTACACGCCACGGGGTCCTCTCCGAGTCGGTCAGCCTCAGCGATCTTCGGGGGGAAACGGTGGTCTTGGCTTTCTTCTTCAAGGCAAGGACCGGTGGCTGAACGGTTCAAATGCAAGCGTACCGTGATCAGTACGCAAGCCTCTTTCGCAATGGCCAGAACGTCGTCCTGGTGGGGATCTCCAACGACTCTGCGGAAGAGTTGAGTTCCTGGGCCAAAGACGAAGATTTCCAGTTCCTGTTTGGCAGCGATCCCAATGGTGCAGCCTATGCCGCGTTCGGGGGCGACCCCCGGGACAATGGCATGGTCGGCAGCAGGGCGGTCGTGGTTGTTGATCCTGAAGGTCGGATCGCCGAGGTGATACCTCGGTTCAATCAGGTCGACCCTGGGGCCTACACTCAACTGAAGTCCGCCATCGACCGGGTCACACCGGAAGCGAGGCAGGAGCTCTAGGGCGGGGGTTTGGGGGCACAAGAACATCCGGATCGGCAGGAAAAAGGCCCGGCAGATTCCCTCTGCCGGGCCTTTCTTCGGTTCGCTTCCGGACCTTTTATCCGAAGCTTACGCTGAGGAGATCATCCGCCGACCAGCTCCTGAACCTCACCCACCAGATCCTGACCCCGTCCGGATCCCGTGTATACCACCTTCCCCTCGCCATTCAAGATCACCACGATCGAGGTGCCGGGGATTTCATAAGCTTTCACCGCCTCCCCCTCCGCGTCCCATAGGTAGGGGTATTCGATCCCGTGATCCTCTACGTGTCTCTTCACCCTGCGCTGGGACTGGGAGACCGCCACCGCCACGGCGACGATGTTCACCCGGGACCCCCAAACTTCGTGGATTCTATCCAGTTGGGGTTGGAGTGCCTCGCAGTTTTCGCACCAGGATGCCCAGAACTCGATTAGGGTGGGTTTTCCAGCCTCAACATAATCCAGCAGTTGGACGGGATTTCCGTCCAGGTCCTGAAGGCCGGCGGCTGGGGCCTGGGTTCCCAAGGGGAGGGATAGTTCTTGTCCGCCAAGGCCGCTTTGTGCAGCCAAAACCATGGCCAGGAGCACTGCTCCGGCTCGCCCCCAAAACCCCGCTGATCTTTCCGTCATAGGTTGTATCCCGCTTTGATGAAGTAATACTGGGCTACGGCAATCATCAGGATCCCAGCCCCTTTTTTGATCCAAGACATCCACCTTCCAGACCTGGGGAGCAAGGCCATAGACCCAGAGAACAAACCGACCGCCACCAGGATTGCCGTCATCCCGAGGGAAAAAGCGAACAGATAGACAAACCCCATCAGCCCTGCCTGTGTCGCTGCAACCCACGTCAAAACGACAGCGAACGCCGGAGCCCCGCACGGCGCAGCCACGACTCCCGAGCTTGCTCCCAGGAGAAAGACGGCTCCATAGGATCCACCTCCCTGAGCACCCGCCCAACCCATGAGTTTTCGCGGGACCGGGACGGGGAACACGTCCAACATGAAAAGCGAGAACAGAAGCAAAAGGTTCCCGATACCGAGAAGGGCCCAGGGACTTGCGCTTACAGTTCCGAACAGGCTTCCTGTCAAACCGGCCAACAGCCCCAGACACGCATACAGCGTGGCCATCCCCACCACGTAGGTAAGGGTCAGGCCCACGGTCCGGCCCCTGGACTGCCCCTCCCTGGTCGTACCCGAGATCACGGACGCGGTAATGGGAATCAGGGGGTAGATGCATGGCGTGAGGCTGGTCAAAAGGCCTGCCACGAAGAGAGTCCCCACAGCCAAAAGGGGACTCTCCGAAAGGGCCCCGGAGAGCTCGGAAAGTTGTCCCGCCTGAATGATCGAAAGGGAGAACATGGTGCCCATGAAACCCGCTCGCTCCTAGCGGGGTTCCGTTTCTTGCCCGCTGTAGGCGTGAGCTTGAGCCGAACCGCCTGGAAAAAACAAGCCGACCGCCAGGCCCGTGATGGCCAGGCAGGTCATCACGAGGTAGATGGATCCCAACCCGCCGTCCAATGCCGCGACCAGGTCGGCAAGGACGTCCGAAGGAACTTCGGCTCTCAGGGACGGGTTGAGGGCCACGGTCGGATCCAGGTCAGCCGTCAGCTGCCGGGCGAGATAGATGTTGAGTACCGCGCCAAGAGCCGCAACCGAGATGGCGCCGCCGATGCTGCGGAAGAACTGCACCGAACTGGTAGCGACCCCCCGCTGATGGCTCGGGACCGCGTTTTGGACCGCCAAAAGGTAGGGTGTGGACAAAAACCCCATTCCGGACCCGAGGATGAACATCGCCAGCATGACGGAGCCTCTGCCCGATTCCGGGCCTACGGTAGCCAGCAAGCCGCACCCCAGGACCCCGAGAACTCCTCCCAGAATGACGAAGGGCCGATAGCCCCGTTTAGCCAGCAACCATCCGGATGTGGTGCTGGCGATAGGCCAGCCTATGGACATGGGGGCCAAGGTCATCCCGGCGTCGATGGCCGTCCCACCCAGGACACCCTGGGTGAACATGGGAACATAGGCCGCCGCACAAAAAAGGACGGCTCCCATCAGGAATCCTCCTCCGCTAGCAACCGCGATCACACGGTTTTGGAACAGGTCCAAGGGTAGCATCGGGTCGGGTGCCCGTTTCTCCTGCCAGAGGAAGAGACCGAGGCCCGCCAGGGCACAGCCCAACATTCCGAGGTTTCGGGGGTCACTCCAGCCCCAGCGCCCTGTCCCTTCCAGAAGGGTCAGAAGGAGGAGGGCGATGGATGCAGTCAAACTGATGGTTCCGAGGATGTCGAGTCGCCTTGCGCTCCTCCGCTCTTCCTCATGGAAAAAAAGGTGCATCATCACCACCGAGATCACTCCGAACGGGAGGTTCAGCAAGAACACCCAGCGCCACGAAAGGAAGTCGGTGATGAGGCCGCCGGCGGCGGGGCCCACCAGCGACGAGATCGCCCAAACGGCGGAAAACACACCTTGGATTCGACCCCTTTCCTCAAGGGAGTAGATATCACCGACGACGGTTATGGCCACGGGGATCACCCCCCCGGCGCCGATTCCCTGGATCGCTCTGAATAGGATGAGCTGGGGGAAGGTTTGGGCTGTTCCGCAGAGACCCGCCCCCAGTAGGAACAGGGTTACGGAAATGGTGAAGATGCGGAGCCGGCCGAAGAGATCCGCCAGCTTCCCGAACATAGGGACGGTCGTGGTGGAAGCGAGGAGATAGGCGCTGAACACCCAACTATAGCGAGAGACACCCCCGAGGTCGGCGACGACGGTAGGCATGGCCGTGCCTACAGCCGTGGCTTCCAAAGCAGCAAGGAACATTGCCAGGGCTAGGGCACCGGTGACGAGCTTCCTCGAGCGTCCGGCCTCCACGAGCGATCCAGATTCAGGAAAACGCCTGCACCTCGGCGATGGGCCGGGTTGGCCCCTTCACGACGGGTGATCTTGATGGGTGGAGCCATGGGGGGCAAGGAAGTGCCGAGTTTGCCCATACCGTCCGGTAACCGTATTTCTCCTTGGATTTCTCACGAAGCAGTTCAGGAGGTTCCGGTTGGCAGATCCTGGAAACGGAAGCGAAGGTCAGGCAAGAACCGGTGAAGCTGGGGATTCCCAGAGGGTCACCACCGCAAAACAGGCCCCTTGGCTAGGCCTTTCTATTCCCGTCGTGTTGGCGGGCACACTGTGGTTCCTCCCAGCTCCAGCTGGCGTGGACCCTGCCGGGATGCACCTCCTGGCCATTTTTGTGGCTACCATCGTGGGGATTATCCTGAAGCCCCTCCCCATGGGCGCCGTGGCCATGGTAGGGATCGCTGCCACGGCCATGACAAACACCCTCACGATCAGCCAATCCTTGTCCGGCTTCGGAAACCGGGTGATCTGGTTGATCGTTCTGGCCTTCTTCATCTCCCGTGGGTTCATCAAGACCGGCCTGGGTGCGCGGATCGCCTACCTGTTCATGGCGCTCCTCGGACGGAAAAGCCTGGGGCTCGGCTATGGCCTCGTTGCCACGGATCTTGTCCTAGCTCCAGCCATTCCCTCGAACACGGCTCGTGCCGGCGGGGTCGTATTCCCGATCCTGCGCTCCATCGCGGAAGCCTACGGAAGTCGCCCCGACGACGGCACGTCGAAGAAGATGGGAGCGTTCCTGACGGTCACCGCCTTTCAGGGAACCGTCGTGACCAGCGCCATGTTCCTCACAGCCATGGCTGCCAACCCCCTGGCGGCGGAGCTCGCTTCCGCCCAGGGAGTGGAGATCACGTGGGTGGGGTGGGCGGTGGCTGCCGTGGTTCCGGGCTTGGTGAGCCTGATGGTGGTGCCGTGGATTCTCTACCGGCTCTTTCCACCGGAAATCCGATCGACCCCCGAGGCCCGTGACCTCGCCTGGGATCATCTTCGGAAGATGGGCCCGGTGAAACGATCCGAATGGATCATGCTGGCGTGTTTCGGCCTCCTGCTCACGCTCTGGATCCTGGCAGGGCCTCTGGGGATTCATACCACGGCCACCGCCCTTCTCGGCCTGGTGGTCCTGCTCATCACAGGGGTCCTTTCCTGGGACGACGTTCTTCGGGAGACCGGGGCCTGGGACACGCTGGTGTGGTTCTCGGCCCTTGTGATGATGGCGTCCTTCATGACCGAGCTTGGCCTCATCCCATGGTTCAGTGAAACCATGGGCGGGGTATTCGGGGGGTTTGGGTGGGTGACGGCTTTCCTCGGTCTGAGCCTGGTCTATTTCTACTCCCACTACTTCTTCGCTTCCAACACCGCCCACGTCAGCGCCATGTATGCTCCCTTCCTGGGCGTGGCCCTCGTGGTTGGGACTCCGCCGGTCCTGGCGGCCCTGGTGCTGGGCTTCTTCAGCAATCTTTTCAGCTCCATGACCCACTACGGCACCGGCCCGGCCCCTGTTCTTTTTGGGGCGGGGTATGTGGAAGTGTCGGATTGGTGGCGTTTGGGATTCGTCGTGAGCCTGGCCAACCTGGTGATTTGGCTGGGGATCGGAAGCCTGTGGTGGAGGCTGTTGGGCCTCTTCTGACACTCAGGCTTTCAAGGCGGCATCAAAGTCGTTCAGAAGATCCTCCACGTCCTCAAGCCCCACGGAAAAGCGGATCAAGTTGTCGCTGATCCCGCTTCTGGCCCTCTCCTCTGGCGGTACTCCTCCATGGGTCGCGGCAGCGGGTCGGACGATGAGTGACTCTGCTCCGCCCAGGCTGGCCGCGTGAGCCGGGAGCGTGAGTTTCCCGAGGAACGTTTCCGCCTCCTCGATCCCGCCGGCCAGCTCGAAAGACAACATTCCCCCGAATCCCTCGAAAAGACGGGCGGCCCTCTCGTGTTGGCCATGGCTGGCCAGACCCGGGTAGTTCACCTTGGCCACCCTGGGGTGGCCCTCGAGGAACTCTGCCATTCGCAAGGCTGCCGCATTCTGCCCCGAAACCCTGATAGGGAGCGTCTTGAGGCCACGTTCCAGGAGGAAGCAGGCGTGGGCATCCAGGACCCCTCCGAGATGGTCGAGCGTGATCTTGATCTGAGCCACATGGTCCTCTGACCCCGCCACCACCCCGGCACAGATATCGGTGTGGCCATTGAGGTATTTCGTGGCGCTCTCCATGACCAGATCGATCCCCAACTCGGCGGGACGGAAGTTCACGGGGCTCGCGAAAGTATTATCGATGACCGTCACCAGGCCCCGTGCCCCCGCAAAAGACACGACGGCCTCCAGGTCTGCCACCTGGACCAGGGGATTGGTCAGGCTCTCCACGTAGATCAGTCGGGTCGTCGGTCGGAGAAGGTCGGCCCAGGAGTCCGGAGCCTGCGGATCCATGGGCGTATAGGAGATCCCGAGGCGGGCCAGCTCGTGGTTCAGGAGAGAGGTCGTGCCGCCGTAGAGGCAATCCTGGACCAGCATGTGAT
>JABDNZ010000381.1 GCA_013043565.1 Gemmatimonadota bacterium
TCATACCACCCCCGATCTCATAAGATCGTGGAGGTGCACAATCCCCTTCAAACGCTGGTCGTCATCGACAACGGGGAGGGCCATGATCCGGTGCTTCTCCATGAGATGGACGGCGGCCGATGCCAGCTCCCCCATCCGGGCTAGTTTGGGGGTCCGGGTCATAACCTCCCGGACCGGCACGTCCAGGAACCCTTCGTTCCGCTCCATGAGGCGCGTGAGGTCCCCTGCGGTGACTACCCCGACCACCTTTCCCGCTTCGTCCACTATGGGAACTGTACCCCGCATCTCGGCCAGGGGTACGATACAATCCCTCATGAGGGCATCTTCACCCAGGGATGGATAGCCCTCTTCCACCATCACTTCCTCCACCCGGAGTGTCAGCTTTCTCCCCAGCGATCCCCCAGGATGAAGTTGGGCGAAATCCTCGACCTGAAACCCCTTTTTCTGGAGGAGGACCACGGCCAGTGCATCCCCCATGGCCATGGTGGCAGTCGTGGAGGTAGTGGGGGCCAGGTCCAGGGGGCAGGCCTCCTCTTCGACGGAGCAGTCCAGGGCGACCGTCGCGGCTTTCCCCAGGGGTGAGCCGGTATCGCCGGTGAGAGCGATGATGGGAACCCCCAAGCGGATCAGATAGTCCAGGAGCCCAGCCAATTCCGAGGTGATCCCGCTTTTCGAGATAAGGACCGCCACATCCCCTCGCCCGACGATGCCCAGGTCTCCGTGGAGACCCTCCACCGGGTGGAGATAGGTGGCCGGCGTGCCGGTGGAGGTGAACGTTGCGGCGATCTTCCTCCCGACGATGCCGCTCTTCCCTATCCCCGACACGATGACACGGCCCCGAGCGGCCGCCAGGGTGTCGACGGCGCGAACGAAATTGTCACCGAGACGATGGATCAGGCCGTCGATAGCCTTCCCTTCGGCCTTGAGCACTCGTCTGGCTTCGTCTAGGAGCTCGTTCCTGTCATGAGAATCCATGGGGACCTACCCTTCCTCCTCTGGGTCGCCTCTCGCGGCGACATAGGCCTCCATTTGCGCCTCCCAATCCCCCCGGGCCCTCAGGATCGCTTCGCAGAACTCCCGCACAGCCCCGTGGCCCCCTCGGCGTTTCGCCTGCCAAACCGCTTCCCTCCGAACCTCTTCGGCGACGTTTGCCACGACGGCCGGTACCCCGACCCTCCTCAACACGGCAAGGTCGGGAAGATCGTCCCCCAACATGGCCACCTGATCCCAGCCCACGTCCAGGCGCTCCAGGATTCCCTTGATCGCCCGAATCTTCTGAGCTCCTCCGTCCTGATGGCACTCGTGGACGTCCAACTCACGAGCCCGTATGGCAGTGGCCTCCGATACCCGGCCGGAAACGATGGCCACCTCGATTCCAGCCCACTGGAGGAGCCGGATCCCAAGACCATCCTGGATATCGAACCGTTTCATCTCGAGGGTCTCCCCCCCGGGGAGCGCCCCCATGTAGACCCCGCCGTCTGTCAGTACACCGTCCACATCCAGGACCACCAGTTGGATTCGGGCGGCCACATCGGCTGAAAGGGTCGACGGAGGGACACTTCCACTGCCCTGGCTCCGAGTCACGTGACTTGACCTCCCTCTTGAACGGCGGCCCGAACAGACAACACCCGGTGTAAGAGCGGCTCGAGCTCGGTGAGGGGAAGCATGTTCGTGCTGTCTGACGGTGCTGTCGCCGGTCGTGGATGCGTTTCCAGGAACAGGCCGTCACAACCAGCCGCCGATGCGGCTAGAACCAAGGACGGAATGTGCTCCGGGTCCCCGCCGCTCGAGCCGGCTGCCAGGCCGGGCCTTTGAACGGAGTGGGTCCCATCGAAAATGGCCTTCACCCCCGTCGCCTTCCGAATCCGCTCAAACGACCGCATGTCCACCACGAGGTTCCCATATCCGAAGAACGTCCCTCGTTCGGTAACGACCACCTCGGGGGACCCGGCCTGGCGGGCCTTTTCCACGGCGTTGGCCATCTCCTCCGGAGCCATCCACTGGCCCTTTTTGATGGACACGACCTTCCCGGTCTCACCAGCCGCCACGAGCAGGTCTGTCTGCCGGCAGAGGAAGGCCGGGATTTGAAGGACGTCCACGACCTCCGCCGCTTTTCCGGCATGGAAGGGCTCATGGATGTCGGTGATCACCGGGAGCCCCGTGTCGCTCTTCACCCGAGCCAACCGAGCCAACCCCTCCTCCAACCCGGGACCCCGGGGAGAATCGACTTTGGAGCGATTCGCCTTGTCGTACGAAGCCTTGAACACGATGGGAAGCGAGAGCCTGGCGGAGATCTCGGCCAACGCCCGCCCGATCTCCAGGTTCAGGCGGTCATCCTCCAGAGCGCATGGCCCGGCGATGAGGGTGAACTTTTCGAACATCTCGTCCTCCGGCAGGGGCGGTCCTGGGCGTATGCAGCCCGGGACGGATGTTACCCTTCGGTCCCGGCCCCTTGGGGCGCCGAAGCCGGTTCGGGAGGAAGGTGGCCGCCTCGGCGAGCCGCAGCCGCTACGAAGGATGCGAACAGGGGGTGTGGTCGAGTCGGCCTGCTCTTTAGTTCCGGGTGAAACTGGCACCCGATGAACCAAGGGTGCCCAGGGATCTCGATCATCTCCACGAGCTGGTCATCGGGGGACACTGCGCTGAGGACCATGCCGGCTCCTTCGAAGGGCTCCCGGTACTTGTTGTTGAACTCGTACCGGTGCCGATGCCGCTCGCTGATCTCGAGGCTTCCGTAGATCTCGGCCACCCGAGATCCTTCGACGAGCTTGGCCGGATAAGCCCCCAGCCGCATCGTCCCACCCTTCGTGGTGACCTTCAGCTGAGAGTCCATCAGACAGATCACCGGATGGGGCGAGTCCTTGTCGAATTCGAACGAGTGGGAGTACTCCATTCCGACCACGTTTCTGGCGAACTCGATTACGGCGCACTGAAGGCCGAGGCAGATCCCAAAGAACGGCACGCCCTTTTCCCGAGCCCACCGAATGGCATCCACCATGCCCTGGATCCCTCGCTGTCCGAATCCACCCGGGACCAGGATCCCATCGAACGCATCCAGCTCGGAGACCGGGTAATCGGCTTCGTATCGTTCGCTGGAGAGCCATTCGATCTCGACTCCCACATCATTGGCGACCCCACCATGGATGAGAGCCTGCTGGATCGACTTATAGGAGTCCACCAACTCCGTGTACTTGCCCACCACGGCGATCCGGACCGGACCCCCCGAGGGAGAGCGGAGCCTCTCCACCATACCACGCCATTCACTCATGTCAGGAGAGGGGGTTTCCAGGCCCAACTTCCTTACAACAAAATCGTCCAGTTTCTGCCGCTTCAGCTCCAGGGGGACCGCATAAATGGTGTCCACGTCCAGAGCCTGGATGACGCCGTTCAGGTCCACGTTCGTGAAGAGAGCGATCTTCTTCCTGAGGCCCTCGTCCATGTGATGTTCCGTCCGGCAGATGACGACATCCGGCTGAATCCCGATCTGCATGAGCTCCCGGACGGAGTGCTGCGTGGGCTTGGTCTTGAGCTCCCCGGCAGCCGCGATGAACGGCACCAGCGTGAGGTGAATGAACAGGGAGTTTCCGTGGCCCACGTCCTGTTTGAACTGACGGATGGCTTCCAGGAACGGGAGGCTCTCGATGTCACCGACCGTTCCCCCGATTTCGGTGATGACCACGTCCATGTCCGGAGCGAGACGGCTTATGCTCTCTTTGATCTCATCCGTTACATGGGGAATGACCTGAACGGTTGATCCCAGGTAATCTCCTCGCCGCTCCTTGTCGATGACATTCTGGTAAACTCGCCCTGAGGTCAGGTTGTTGGCCTGGCTGAGGGACGCATCCAAGAAACGCTCATAATGGCCCAGATCCAGGTCGGTTTCCGCCCCATCGTCGGTGACGTAGACCTCCCCGTGCTGGAAGGGAGACATGGTTCCCGGGTCCACGTTGATGTAGGGATCGAACTTCTGGAGAGTGACCCTCAATCCCCGTTGCTTCAGGAGGCGGGCCAGGGAGGCTGCGGCGATGCCCTTCCCGAGGGCGGACACCACACCACCGGTCACAAAGATGTATTTCGTAGGGGTCCCGTTCGATTCAGTCATCGCTTCCCTTTGGGTTCTCTGAGAGCGGTCAGCTCCTGGAGTCGTTCTTCCATCCTCGCTGCGTCGGCCGGGGTGTCGACGCCTGGATCTGCCGCACCCACCACTGCAACGCCTATCCGGGCTCCGGAGGCCAGGGGCCGCAGTTGTTCCAGCATCTCCAACTCCTCGAGGGGAGAGGGGGCCTGGGCGACCCAGTTCTCCAGAGCTTCGGGGGTATAGGAGTAAAGCCCTATGTGCCGAAGGAACGGCTCCCTTCCCAACTCCTCCGGCGTAGGCTTGTCCTCGCGTTTGAAGGGTATGGGAGATCTGGAAAAGTAGAGCGCCCTCCCGGACCGGGCTCGAACGACCTTCACCACGGACGGGTCTTTCCGAATCTCCATGTGCATGAGGGGAGTAGCGCAGGTGCCGATCTCCCATCCTCCCTCACGAACCAGCTGGATCGCCGCGGCCAGGTGTGCTTCTTTCAGGAGCGGTTCATCACCCTGGATGTTGGCGATCACCTGGAACTCCGAGTACCTCTCCAGGCGGGCGACTTCCGCAACCCTGTCCGTCCCTGAAGGGTGATCGGGTGAGGTCATCTCCACCGGGGCGCCCAAAGCACGGCATACCTCAGCCACCTCCTCCGCATCGGTGGCGACAACGGCCTCATCCAACACCTTCATACCCTCGACCCTTCGCCAGACCCACTCGATGAGGGGACGGCCCAGGAGGGGATAGAGAGGTTTGTTGGGGAGGCGGGTGGAGGCGAGCCGGGCGGGGACGATGCCCAGAACGCGGCCACTCATAGGCGCCATCCGGCGCCGGGGGACGGATCCGGCGATGCAATTTTCACGCCAGTAAAGGTAGAAAAGGCTGTATCGAGGGGCAAGGAATTCCGGTAAAAGACTTGTCTTTTTGTGGTTCGGAAGGGGAAAACGATCCGAAAAGCTCGGAAAGCGTTGTTGAAGGGCTTTTGGGCCCTAAAACTCCAGGAAGTTCTGAAGTAAAAGGGGCCCTCCCTCCGAAAAGAGCGATTCAGGGTGGAACTGGACGCCCCAAACCGGATACGTGACGTGTCGCATCCCCTGTATCTCCTCGCCGAAATCCTCCGGATCGGACCATGCCACGACCTCGAGGTCGGGCGGGAGGGCGGCGGGATCGGTCACCAGAGAGTGGTATCGGGTCACGTTCAAGGGATCCGGCAGACCCTTGAAAATCCCTTTTCCGGTGTGATGGACCGCTGCCGTCTTCCCGTGCATCAGGCGCCGAGCCTTCACGGTCTTTCCACCGAAGGCCTCCCCAATGGCCTGATGGCCGAGGCACACTCCAAGAGTCGGGACCGTAGGGCCCAGGGCCTGGATCAACTCCACGCTGATCCCTGCTTCCCGGGGGGTGCACGGTCCGGGAGAAACCACGATCTTCTCAGGGGAAAGAGCCCCAATCTCCTCGACGGAGAGTTGGTCGTTCCGAACCACCCGCAGATCGGCGCCCTGGTCACCCAGGAGTTGAACCAGGTTCCAGGTGAAGGAATCGTAATTGTCCAAGACCAGAATCATGCGGAAGGATCAAGGTTCGAGCCGGTCGGCACAAGGGGAATCAAAAGGATGGGGAAAGCTTGAGCGTAAGGGGTGTAGGAGGATCACATGTATCAGCGCTGTCTGGTTTGCCATACCCCCTTTCCACCGAACGAGAGCCTGGAGCATTTCCCGACGGGCATTCGGGTGGCCTACGACCCTGGAAAGGGTCGGCTTTGGGCCGTCTGCAAAGAATGCAAGCGATGGAGCCTCGCCCCCATCGAGGAGCGCTGGGAAGCCCTCGACGAGTTGGAGAAAATCGTTCGGGACCGAGCCAAGCTCCTCTCCCAAACCGACAACATCGCCCTTTTGAGAGCCGAACCCCTGGAGATCGTGAGGGTCGGGCGGGCGAACCTTGCCGAGCAGTCCTGGTGGCGCTACGGGAAGGAGCTGGCGAGGCGCCGCCAGAACTACAAGAAACTCTCCACCGCCGGGGCGATCGGGGCCGGTGCGGCCATCTGGGGAGGAATGACCATGGCGGGCCTGGGGTTTATCGGGGCTTGGATTCTCTGGGACAAGCTACCCGGTGCGATCCCCGACGCCGCACGGTGGTTCCGCTTCGGAGGGGACGTGTGGAGGGGTAAAGCCGCCTCCCCCCGCTGCGGCCATCGGTTTCGCCGGGTCCCCTACCGGCGCCGGGGGGGGCTCATCCTGACCCACGCCGGCGAGATGGAGCCGACGGGCGTGGCTTTCCGCTGCCCGACCTGCGGCGATCACAGAGAGGGGGGGCTCCACCTCCACGGGCGTCAGGCCGAACACACCGTTCGGCGGGTTTTGGCCTATCACCACTTCGAGGGAGCTACCGAGCGAACGGTCACCAGCGCGACAAGGCTGATCCAGGAGGCCGGGTCTCCGTCCGAGCTGACCCGGATACTGCTCAAGGACGGGAAGCGCCTCGGTGACCTGGGAAGAACCGGAGGAATCGCCCTGGAGATCGCGGCAAACGAGAACTCCGAGCAGCGGATGCTGGAGTTGGAGCTCAGCGAGTTGGAGGCCCACTGGGAACAGGAGGAAGAACTGGCGGCCATCATCGACGGCGAGCTAACTCCCCTTCCCCTCCTGGAGTCCATCCGAAGGAGGGTGGCGGGCCAGGTCTGATCTGCAGATAATAGACCGGTCCTGAGGCTCCCGTAGGAGCCCTTCCTCCTACCCTGAGATCGCTCAGGCAGGAGACTTCCCTATGCAGTTGAGACACCCAGCGGTGGGAGCCCTTGGTCTGGGCCTTCTACTCACACTTGGGTGCACGGGTGCCGACAGCGGGAGTAACGCCGACCTGCGGCCGGTTGTGGGCGTGTCGATTTTCCCGGTTGCGGACCTGGTACAGACCCTTGTCGGCGAAGAAGTGCGGGTGGAGGTGGCGCTGCCTCCGGGCGCTTCACCAGCCACGTTCAACGTCACACCCCAACAACTCAGGGATCTTCGAAGGGCATCCGCCTTCTTCATGATCGGCGGAGGGTTGGACGAATGGCTTGCGGATCTTCCGGAGGCCTCCGGGGCCGACGCTCCCATCGTGCGCCTTTCGGACGGGATCCAACTCCTGGCTGAAGAAGAGAGTCCTGAGGAGGAAGCCCACGGCCACTCCGGCGGGTCGGGCAATCCTCATATCTGGCTGGACCCCATTCTTGTTCGGGACGAGATCCTCCCCAAGCTGGTGGAAGGGTTGAGCGCCGGCTTCCCGAACAAGTCAAACGAGATCGGCCATCGCGCCCAGCTTCTCGCCGACTCCCTTTCTGCCCTGGACGAAGAGATCCGGACGATTCTGGAACCTCTGGAGCAGCGAGCGTTCATCGCCACCCACTCGGCTTGGACCTACTTCGCGGCCCGATACGGGTTGGAGGAGGCCGGGGTGATCCATGCCCACCCGGGGCAGGAACCGTCCAGCAGGGATCTGGCCGGTTTGCTCGACGTCGCTCGGGACCATGGCATCCCTTGCGTCTTCTCCGAGCCCCAGCTCGGCGAGGTAGCGGTCCGGGCCATCTCCACGGAGCTGTCTCTCCCCACGTTCCTTCTCGATCCCCTTGGGGGGCCTGGGGAAGAGGGCCGGGAGGGGTACTTCGATCTCCTGCGCTTCAACGCAGCTCAGCTCGTGAAGGGTTTGGGAGGAACCCGAGGGTGACCTGCCCGCGCTGTGAGGGATCGGTCCTGGAGCTTCAGGACGTCTGGTATTCCTACGGGCGGCGCCCGGTCCTGGAGGGGGTTTCTTTGGAGGTCCCGGCCGGTTCGTTCGCCGCCCTCATCGGGCCCAACGGTGCCG
Source organism: Gemmatimonadota bacterium (assembly GCA_013043565.1). Taxonomy (GTDB): domain Bacteria; phylum Gemmatimonadota; class Gemmatimonadetes; order Longimicrobiales; family Gaopeijiaceae; genus JABDNZ01. The sequence continues at coordinate 7,910 of JABDNZ010000381.1, forward strand.
GAAAGTCCACCCTTCTTCGCCTCCTCCTGGGGATCCTAACGCCCCAAAAGGGCACCGTCTCCCTCTTCGACCAACCGCCGGGAAAACACGGCGAACCCATCGGCTATGTTCCTCAGGGCATCAATCTCCCGAGAGGGTTCCCCCTATCGGTTGAGGACGTCGTTTTGATGGGACGGTACGGAATGCTCGGGCCCATCAAGCGTCCCTCAAAGGAGGACCGGCACAGGGTTGCCGAGTCGTTGGACCAGGTCCGCATGGCTCATCTTTCCGGCCAGAGGTTCGAGGATTTGTCCGGAGGCCAACAGCAGAGAGTGCTCATCGCTCGAGCCATGGTGTCGGACCCTTGCCTTCTGATCCTGGATGAGCCTACCTCGGGTCTGGATCCAGCGGCAAGGGCCAGGTTCTATGGCCAGGTCTGTGATCTCCAGAGGGCTAGAGGCCTGACCCTTTTCTGCGCCTCCCATGACGTAGAGGACGTGGCCCAGCACGCCCAACAGCTGATCCTACTCGACCATTCCGTCCGGGCTTCGGGGCCGCCCCAGGACGTTCTAAAAAGCCAGGCGGTTCCGGAGGTCTATCACTTCCCGCCGCCCCACGTCCATATAGAG
>JABDNZ010000403.1 GCA_013043565.1 Gemmatimonadota bacterium
CTCGTTCAACAAGGAAGGCAACCATCTCGCCTTCACCATCGACGCGGCCGGTAAGGATGCGAACGGTTTGTCCGTCCTCGACCTGGAGAACGGTCGGATGCACGTGCTGGACAACGATGCGAAAAAGTACGCCCGCCTCACCTGGAACGAGGAAGGCACGGCGCTGGCCGTGTTGAAGGGATCGGAGGTTGAAGGCAAACGGGAACGGACCAACCAGATGGTCGTGGTTCCGGATGTAGAGCGGGCGTTGGAAGAAGGTGCTCGGGACTCCAAGGTGACCTTCGATCCTGCCCTGTCCGAGGGATTCCCCGAAGGATGGGTCGTGAGCGAACGAGCGAACCTCACCTGGAGCGCGGACGACTCCAGGGTGTTCTTCGGAATGAAACAGCAGGTCGACGAGCCGAAACCGAGGGAGGAGGATACCGACGAGGTCGCGAACGTGGACGTCTGGAATACCCTGGACGAACGGGTCCAGTCCCTCCAGATGAGACGGGCGAGCACCGATCGGAACTTCACATTTCGCCAGGCTTTCGACATCAGGGCCGAGAACTTCGTCAAGCTGGCCGATGATACCATGAAGGACCTCGACGTCGCCCCGGAAGGGCACTGGGCCGTGGGCAGGGATCCCAGGGGTTACATCCATGATGTCAACCCTGCCGCGGCAGACATCTACCGTGTCGATACGAGAACGGGTGAGCGGACCCCGATGCTATCGAATCAGCCCACCAGGGGCCTCCTGGGCTTCTCCGCCGATGGGAAGCACTTCCTGTATTGGAAAGACGAATTGATCCATGCTTTCGACCTGGAGGCAGGGTCCTCCATGACCCTCGGCGGTGAGTCCGCCCCGAGCTTCATCAATGTCGAGGACGACCACTTCGGTCCCAGGCCTACATACGGTATCGCCGGCTACACCGCCGACGGACAGGCTGCGATCGCGCAGACCCGGTATGATCTCTGGGTGCTGCCCATGGACGGCTCCGAGGCCTGGAATCTGACCAATGGCATCGGGGCCGAGGAAGAGATCCGCTTCAGGTATGTCGACCTCGATCCGGAGGACTCCCCCGCCGGTCGAGGGCGTCCCACACCCCGGAAGATCGATCTCTCGAAACCCGTGACCCTCTCCGCCTACGGCCAGTGGACCAAGAAATCCGGTTTCTACCGGCTGAGTGACGGAGAGCTGGAGGAGATGGTCTTCGAGGACGCCCGGTTCAGCACGCCCACGAAGGCAAAGAACTCCGACAAGTACCTCTTTACCCGTCAGACTTTTGTCGAATACGCGGACCTGAGGGTTTCAGGCCCGGACCTCAGCACCTCGACCAAACTCACCGATGCCAATCCCCAACAGGCTGAATTCCTCTGGGGGAACCGGCTTTTGTTCGACTATGAGAACAAGGACGGAGTGCGGTTACAGGGTATTCTCGCGATACCGGATGACTATCAAACGGGCGAGAAGCGATCCATGATCGTGACCTTCTACGAAAAAAACTCGCAAAACATGCATCGGTATTCTGGGCCTTCCTACCTGGGTGGGATGGGCTCCTCCCCGATTCAGGCCGTGAGTGAAGGGTACCTCACCATGATGCCCGATATTCACTTTCGGACCAGGACCTCTCACTCCGACATGCTCGAGTGCATCGAGGCGGCGGTTCAGAAGGTGATCGACATGGGGTACGTGGACCCTGAGCGGATCGGCGTCACCGGACACAGCTACGGCGGCCAGGGGGCGGCATTCGTGGGTGTCCGCTCGAAGATGTTCGCTGCAGTCGGGATGGGCGCCGGCGTCACCCATTTGCACGCGGACTTCAATCAGAACTGGGGATGGACATACGAGATTGACGGCGGGAGTGGCAACAACGGGCACAACTACTACATCTACGGCCAGGGCCGCCAGGCCACCGACCCCTGGGACGATCCGGATCTCTACCTCTTCGAATCGGCTATCACCCATGCGCCCGATGCGGAGGCTCCGTTTCTGATCATGCACGGAACCGCTGATCCCACTGTGGCCTTTCAGAACGGCCTCGGTTTCTACAACGCCCTGCGCTTCAACGAGAAGACCGCCGTGCTGCTGGCGTATCCCGGGGAGGGACACGGACTGCGGGGCCTCGCCAACCGGAAGGACCTGACCGTTCGGTTTTTCGAGTTCTTCAACCATTACCTGAAGGGCGAACCGGCCCCGGAATGGCTGACCAAGGGCGTGCCTTATCTAGAGAAGAACGGGGGGTAGAAAGCCCAAGTGAGGAAACTCCTTTTGTGCTGTCCTCCGTTCCCCTTCAGTCCATCTGATGAGAGGCTATTTCTTTGGCGTAATCTGTATGCGAAGAACATATTTGTTCTTGGGTATCCGCATCAGAAACACAGGAGCTCACCATGAGAAGGGTCCTGGTCTCCGCGCTCATCCTGCCCCTGGTGGGATGCTCCGATTTCCCGGGATCGGAAGATGGACTCCCTCCCGATTTGACTCCGGCAAACGCTCTGGCTGTTGTTCGCGTTGCCAGCCCCGACGATCTCAGTGGTGAGTTGGGCGATCTTGGAGCCCCGCCGGCTTCGAGCCTCCTTCCTCTTCTCGGGGTGATGTCTCCAGCGGGGGTCGACACGGAGAGACCCTGGTTCCTGGTCTGGGCCGAGGATACCGAAGACGCGGAGAGCCCGGCCATTCTCCTTCCTCTTTCCGACCGTGGAGCGTTTGAAGAGGCGATGGAGATAAGCCCGAGTGGGTATACGACCTCCTTTCGGGGCGACCATGTACTGTTGGCCAAGGGACCACTCCCCGAGATGGGTCGTAACTCGGTGTACCAGGGCTTTTCCGGAGACATCGAAGCCCATGTCGACTTGGCCGCCTTGAGGGAGGCGTACGCTGAAGAGATCCAACTCGCCCGGGATTCCCTCCAGGGGACCATGGAGGCGGGGCTTCAGGCGGCCCCCCGGACCTCGACGCCCGGCCTCGATCCGGCAGCTCTCGGCGAGGTCGTTCAAGCAGAGCTCGACCTGGCCTTTGACATTCTCGAACAATCCGAAGTCCTTGGTTTTTCGCTGGATCTCGAGGAGGGGAGGTTGGATTGGTCTGCTCGGTGGTCGCTGGAAGAAGGCACACCGTGGGGGAATCTCGTATCGGACCAGGAGCCGACAGCGCCGTCGGGCCTGGGTAGAGTAAACCTCGAGCGACCCGTCGTCTTCTGGACGAATCATGACCTCAGCGGAAACCAGGAGCTTCTCAGTCCATTCTTCGAGGCCATGTCCGGGTTCATGAGGGGACTGGATCCGGGGGTCCTGTCTCAGCTCGTCGGGCAGCGCATGGAAGGCGTGATGAGCATGGGGTGGGGGCCATCCGGCCTGGAGATGGAGGCGGTCTACACGCTTCCGAGCCTCCAAATCTCAGAATATCGGGACCTGGTTCGGGAGCAGGTGACCAGCATGGAATTCGCCGCCGATGGCATCGAGTTCGAGTACCGGCAGAACGTAGGCGAGATCGGCGGGATGGAAGTGGACCTCCTGATTCAGGAGATCCAGGCTCCCGGCGTTGAGGGGATCCCGTTTCCCATGGAGCGGATGGAGGTCTACTACGGCTGGGGAGAAGAGGAGATTCTTACCGTCATGGCATCTGGAGACGAGAGCGCCGGAATGGAGTCGCTCCGAAGTCTCTTCTTTCGCCAGCCGGGGCCGCTCCCCGATCATGTTCGTTCCTACCTCGATCGGAGCCCCGAAGAGCTGTTGATGGTTGGGTGGCTGGACATGGGTGGACTCATGGAGGGCGTAGCCGCCATGAGTCCTGGTGCTCCGGATGCTCCTGTACCCGAGGGGCTCCCTCCCATGATCTTCTACGCGACGTCCGAAGGGCCCGAGATCGCCTACGGCGGTTCCATGGATATCAAAGCCCTGGCCGAAGCGGCGTCGGCGGTGGCAGGGGCCGCTCTGGGGGGAGGGCGGCCGTAGCGGATCCTGCTGGCAGTTCCCATGTCACCCGCTCGGGCTATCTTCCCCCGGACATGAGATTACTCCTCACGGTTGTCCTTCTTTCGGCCTCGGTCCTTCCTTGCCCGCTTGGTGGGCAGGTTCTGAGGGACCCGATCCAGGCGCCGGCCGTTTCCCTGGGCGATTGGGATCTCACCGCGGCCGCCGACGTTCGCTTCGGCCGGGTGGCCTTGATCAACGGCCCTGACGGATCCCGCCTTGAGCTGAGGAAGTTCGCCTCGACCGAGCCTTCCAGGCCTTCTTCGTCCAACCGGAGCCACACCCCATCGTTCGATGGGAACACCCTCATCGTAGCCGACTTTTCCCGGGGGAATCGAAGTCCTTTGGGCGGATACTTCGGGACCTTTCAACGTGCGCCGTCCGTAGCCGAGGCTGGGGTTGAGTTCAGGCCGGATGGGCGCCAGGTTTTGGGACTCGACCTCGACTACCGGGGGGAGGGGTTCTGTGGGTCGTGGGTGCAACTCTACGACAATGAGCTATCCCCGGCCGCCAGATCCCATCTGGATTCCCGGGGCTTTTCCACACTGAGCTTTTGGATCAGGGGAAGGGAAGGGGGCGAGCGCGTCCTTTTGAAGGTGGCTGATCCAGAGTGGGAGGGTCGGGAAGATGCCCTGGCAATCGGAGAGGTTTCCCTTTTCCTGCCATCCGGGCGGGTGGACACCCACTGGCAGCAGGGGGTGGTAGCCCTGGACCGGTTCCCGCCAGGGATCCGGCGGGATGCTCTCGCACTGATCGTGTTCGAGGGACTGGCTTCGGGGACCGAGGTGGAGCTGGGACCCATCGGGTTTTCCCTTTCTCCGACCCCCTTGCCGGATCTGCCTCCTCCGACCCACCGGCGTCCTCCTGAACGCCCCAGATCCAAGGGGACCTGGGTTTGGAACACGGCCTCGTTGCTCAGGAACCCAACCCAGGTTCCCCCTCTGCTGGATTTCCTGGAAGGGGAGGGTTTCGATCATGTATTCCTTCAACTTCCCACCGATTCGGTCCAGGTGGGGAGGCCGGGGGAGCTGACCATCGACGTAGATGCCATCCGGGGCCTCGTTGGCGGGTTGAACGCCAGGGGGATGAAGGTCTATGCCTTGGACGGATACGCTGGGTATGCATTACCTGGGTTCCACGCCGGCGTCCTCAGCACCATCGATCACGTGGTCGAGTACAACCGGGAGGTTGCTCCAGGGCAGCGTTTTTTTGGTGTTCGGTATGACATCGAACCTTATCTCCTCCCGAGCTTTCACGGTCCCAACCGGGAGAACCTTCTCACAGGGCTCCTCCAACTCACCGAAGCCTCGGTGAAGCGGGCCCACGATGGGGGTTTGGTGTATGGAGCCGACATCCCATTCTGGTACGACGTCCTTTCCGAGGACGATTATCGGCGGGTTACCGCCACGTACAAGGGGGTGGAAAAGGCTCTGAGTGAGCACCTCATAGATCTGGTAGATGATGTGGCCGTCATGGACTATCGCACTGTCGCCCACGGTGCCGACGGTACCGTCCGGCATGGGTCAGGGGAAGTGGACTACGCCAGCAAGACCGGGAAGCGCGTCTTTATCGCTCTCGAAACAGGCCCGCTCCCGGACGAGGTGCTGTTCGATTTCCGGGGGGAGCCCGGTATGGGTGTTCCCTCGGTTCCAACCGAAGGCCCCATCGTTGTCATGGCGGTAGGAAGGGACTCGGCAGAAGTGGCGCTCATGGTGGACCCCATGGCGGACGGGGAAGCCCTTCAGGCGTTAGAGGCCTGGCTGGGGGATCAAAACATCGATCCGCACCGGACGTTTTGGTGGGCCGTCAGCAGGCAAGTAGAAGTTCCTGCCGAGAAGATCACCTTCGCCGAAAAGAGCCTGGAGGCTCTGGAACAGGTCATGAGGGCCACGGTTGAAGAGTTTTGGACGTACCCCTCCTTCGTGGGCTTCGCCATCCATTACGCAGAGAGCTATCGGTCGTTCATAGGCCGTTAGACCGATCCTCACCCCTTCCTCAACGCCTCCACCGGATCCGCACGAGTTGCCGCCATGGCTGGGAGGAATGAGGCCAAAAGCCCTGATGCGGAGAGGGTCAGGATGATGACCAGGTACACGAGGGGGTCCTCCATTTCGACTCCATAGAGAATGACCCGCATGGAACGGCTCATTACGACGCCAAGAAGGACCCCGGCGGTAATCCCCAGAGCCAGCTGTCTGCCTCCACGTCCCACAACGAGTCGCACAATGGACTTCGCTTCCGCCCCCATGGCCATCCGAATACCCATCTCCAACCGGCGCTGAGCGACGGAGAAGGCCATCACCCCATAAAGGCCGACGCAGGCGAGGAAGAGGGCAGCGGCACCGAAGATGGTGAAGAGGGAGCCGAATAGACCGAAAGCCCAGGTGGACTCCTCGATGGCCTCGTTCATCGGCATGAGTTCATAGACCGGGAGGTTCGGGTCCAACTCCGCTACCAAAGCACGGATAGCGGGGGCCATGCCTCCTGGCGGGCCCTGGGTCCGGATCGCCAGGGACATGAAGGAGTGGTCCAGGGCCCCTTGTGGAAGGAAGATTCTCTCTGGCCTCTCCTGGTCGTCTCCGATTCCTCCCACGTTGCCACCCACGTGCATGTCCGGAACCACTCCCACCACGTTTCTCCAGGGTCGGGTCGAGTCGGACAGGCCGAGCCTGATCCGCCGTCCCAAGGCCCGGGAGCCTCCGAGATAGCTCTCGGCGAAGCTCTGATTCACCACGGCGACGGGGTCCCCGCCGAGACGGGTCTCTGTAGCGTCGAAGTCCCGTCCCTCGATGACGGTGACACCGAACACGTCGAAGTAATCGGCGCTGATGGTGGTAGCGAGTACGACGGGATGGTCCCGGTCCGTCGGGTACTCTTCCCCTTCCACCGAGAGGAAATACCTTGGCCCGCCCAACCCGGGAAGGCTCGATCCCACCGCTGCGAGTTCAACACCCGGCTCCTGTTCTGCCCTTTCCTTCAGCAGCGTGAAGAATTGGTCTCTCATCTCCGGATCGGGATAATCAGTATCAAAAAGGCCGACCCTTCCGGCGATCACCCTTTCGGTCTCGAAGCCCAAGTCGACATTCTTCAAGTTCATGACGCTCCGGATCATGAACCCAGCCCCCACCAGCAAGGCGCAGGAGACAGCGATTTCGGAGATCACCAGGAATCGGCTGAGACGACCGAGCCGGAGGCTGGAAGACCCCCGGCCTTCGTCCTTCAGCACCTCCCCGGTCTGGATTCCCGAGGCTCGAACAGCTGGGAACACCCCCGCCGCCAGGGCTGCGGCCCCGGTCACCAGGAGGCTGAACAGGAGGACAGGAGGGTCCATTCGGAAGTCGATCCAGTAGGGCTTGTATATCCCCGCCACCGCGGCTCGATAGGGCTGGAGTCCAACGTAGGCAATGGCCAGGCCCACCGCCCCTCCCACAGCGACCAACAAGAGTGCTTCCAGAAGAAGCTGCCGCACGACTCGCCAGCGGCTCGCCCCAAGCGCGGTCCTGATCGCTACCTCTTTCGATCGAATCGATGCCCGAGCCATAAGGAGGTTGGCCACGTTCGCGCAGGCGATCAGCAGGACCCCGAAGGTGGCAGCCAGCATCACCCAGAGAATCGCCTGGATCTCCCGGGGCATGAATCGTTCCTCGTAGGGTGAGGCTATCATGCCGATTCCCTGGTTGCTTTCGGGAAAGGCGGCGGCCAGCCGGGTCGCGATGGCGGAGAGCTCGTCCCGGGCCGCATCGAGAGACACCCCCTCCCGCAGACGTCCGAACACATCCAGGTCCGTCCCAGCACCTCTGACCAGGCCCGGACGATCGATCCGATGAGTGAGCCAGACGTCTTCAAGGAATGGGAACCGAAAACCGGGCGGCATGATGCCGATGATCTCCGTGGTTTCGCC
>JABDNZ010000406.1 GCA_013043565.1 Gemmatimonadota bacterium
AGCTACGGGCACGACGAATACCAACGCTGGTATCGGTTGGAGTTCGGAAACCCGTGGGAGCCTGAAGCCCGGGATCTGTTCGAAGGGCTCTCCTCCTACAACGGCGTCGACCAGATTACCACCCCGACCATGTGGGTAGGCGGGAAGGAGGACTGGAACGTTCCGATCCTCCACTCGGAGATGATGTACCAGGCGGTCAAGAGTATGGGGAGGGAGGCCCTGCTCGTCGTTTATCCCAACATGCACCACGGCATCAGCCTGCCCTACTACCGAAAGGACCTGCATCAGCGTTACCTGACCTGGTACGACCAATACCTCAAATCGGACACGGCGACCGGCGGAGACTGACGCTGCGGGGACCTTGAGTCGTCCCCCCGCTCGGGCTGCCTTTCCGCTGGCCCACCGAACCCGCCGCCGGGGAACGAAATGCGGCAGGCACGGTATCCGGGAAGAGAAGGGGGTACCCATGAGAATCCTAACGAGAACCAACCTCCTGGTCCTCATCCTCGCTCTAGTTCAGGCCTGTGGCGGGTCCTCCGCCCCGCCGACCGCGGACCCCGCCGGCGCAGACGACTCACGCAGGGGATACGCCGGGCAGCCTGAGAACCCAACCGCAGGCGCGGTGCAATCCCTGGAGTCTGAAGAAGAGAGTGGGGGTACATTCGTCACCATGGTGGACATGCTTCGGGGTCGGGTGGCCGGACTGGAGATCACCGAAACAGCCGGGGGTCAGATCAGCATCAGGATCCGCGGTGACCAGTCCCTCTATCACAACAAAGAACCCCTCCTGGTGGTGGACGGGATGCCGATTCCCCCGTACAGCTTCTCCAATACCCTCAGGACGATGAATCCGAGGGACGTGGAGAGCATCCAGGTCCTCAAGGATGCTGGATCAACGTCCAGCTATGGGATTCGTGGGGCCCATGGAGTCATCTTGATCCGACTGAAGAGGGGGTGACCCTCCGCCGACCCTCACAGGCAAAGGCCCCGTCCCGCGGTTGCGGGACGGGGCCTTCGGTTTGGGGAACAGGAAGGGATCAGTAACCCGGGTTCTGGACCAGGTTGGGTGCTGTGTCCATTTCTCCAACCGGGATCGGCCAGAGTACCTCATGGGGCGCGAACCGTCCCGTGAAGCTCAGAACATCGACGGCCCTGCCGGTCCGGACCAGGTCGTGCCAGCGCTCGCCCTCGAAAGCCAACTCCAGTCGCCGTTCGAGGTAGATGGCGTCCAACACGTCCTGTTGAGTGACCAAATCGGTCCCCAACTCGTACTCTCCTACGCCGGCCCGATTTCGGATCTGGTTCAAGTAATCCACCGCGGCCGAGAGAGTGTTCTGCTCGGCCAGTGCTTCGGCCGCCATGAGCAAGACGTCGGCGTACCGGACGACGTGGATGTCCTCGGCCCCGATGGGCGTGGGCCATTTGATCACCTGGATACCGTCATTCCGGGTCCCGTCGAAGTTCAGGTCGAACCGAAGGTCTCCGGGTTCGTAGAGGTTATAGATGTCCCATGTAGCCCCGACCTCGAGGCGCCCGTCGTAGCGGTACCACCACCCTTGGGAACACCATTCGGTGGCGGTGAAGGAAATCCGGAGGATATCCTCTGCGCTTGGATCGCCGTCGGCTGTGAAGGCGTCACGGAGGTTGGTGACCAGGGCGTAGTCCCCGCTGTTGACGAGCTGCTGAGCCTTCGATGCGGCCGTACCCCATTCTCCCTGGTACAGGGCGACCTTGGCCTCGACCGCGGTGACGGCTCCGGGTGTGAAGAAAGTGTGCTCATCATTGCTCGATCCGGAGAGCATGGTTGCGGCCTGGGCCAGATCCGACTCGATCTGTGCCCATACCTCGGCCGCTGTGGCCCGAGCCACCTGACCGGCTTCATCCAGGCTGGCAGGTGGAGTCAGAACCAATGGGACGCCACCCCACGCACGGACCAGGTTGAAGTAAAGGAGGCCCCTTATGGCATACGCTTCCCCCATGATCTGGTTGGCGTCGCCCGCATCGATCCCGTCGATGCTCGAGACTTTTTGGATGATACGGTTCACCCGGTCGATCCCGCTGTAATGGGTGGTCCACATCCCGTCGATCGTCCCCATATTCGGTCGGAAATTGTGGAGGTCGCCATCGGCGAAACTGCCGAAAGTCCCTGTGTGTTCCACATCGTCCGTGAGGAGATCGGTCCAGATGACCCAGCTGCCGCCATAGAGACCCTGGAGAGAGCTGTAGGCTCCGACCAAAGCAGCCTGGGCGCTTCCGGCGTCGGTGATGGCGATCTCGTCGGAGATCTCGTCGACAGGAAGGGGGTTGAGAAGGTTGTCGGTGTCGCAGGCGCCCAAGGCAATCACAGCCAGGAAAGCGGGCACCAATCGTAGCTTCTTCATGGTAATCTCCTTTCCGCTTTCTACCAGGTTCCCTGGAAGCCAATGGTGAACGATCGGGCGAATGGGTAGCCGTAGAAGTCGATGGACAAGGATGCCGCCGCGGCGTCCGAACCGCCTGTATTCATGTCCGGGGAATAACCGGAATAGTCGGTCCAGGTATGCAGGTATCTTCCGGCCAGGTAGATACGGGCCTGCTGCATCCTCAGCCTGCTCGAGATGCTCTCGGGCAGCGTGTACCCGAGGGTAACTTCCTGAAGTCGGATGTAGGAGGCGTCCTCCAGCCAACGATCCGACTCTTCCCTCATCCCGGAGCTCCCCCAGTAGCTGGGCCGGGGTTTGCTCGCGTCGGTGTTTTCCGGGGTCCAGTAGTCCACTCCGACGTCAGCGAACTTGTTGTCGTAGAAGTATCCTCCGGCGTCGGAGTACTCACGCATGCCGTTGAACATGCTGTTTCCGGTGCTGTATTGGAGGAACGCCGTAAGGTCGAAACCACGGAAGTTCAGACTATTCCTGAAACCTCCGTAATAATCCGGGTGAGGGCTTCCGACGTACATCCTGTCGTCAGAGCTCGGGTTCGTGGTGGTACCGATCCTGTTTCCGTCCTCATCCAGGTCGGTGAATAGAGCGTCTCCGTTTGCGGGGTCGACGCCTTCGAAATGATAGGTATAGAACTCACCGATGGGGCGCCCCTCCTCAACCCGACCATACCAGCTGCCCATGAAGGCCTCTCCAGGCTCGTCGGGATCGGGAGAGTAGAGTCTGGTGACTTCGTTTGTGTTGTGGGTGACGGTGAACTCCGTCGTCCAATTCAGGCCGCCGGTCCTCCCACCCTCGACGTTGACCGTCCTCAGGATCAGCTCGACTCCTCTGTTCTCCATGGCGCCGACGTTCGCAAGAACGGAGGTGAACCCGCTCGTCGAGGTGACAGGCCGATTCAGGAGGAGGTCATCGGTCCCTTTCTTGTAGACATCCAAGCCGAACCCTACGCGATCCGAGAAGAGAGAGCCGTCGAGCCCGATATTCCATTCCGTCGTGGTCTCCCATTTAAGGCCTGGGTTGGGGAGGTTGCTGGGCGCCGTTCCCGGAGTGTCCCCGTAGTTCGAGGTTCCGTAAAGGCCCAGAAATTGGAAGTCCCCGATAGCCTCGTTCCCCGTCTCGCCGTAACTGGCTCGGAGTTTGAGATCGGTAAGGAAGTCCAGACCGTCCATGAAGGTTTCATTGGTAATCTGCCAGGCAGCGGACAGGGCCATGAAGGTTCCCCATTTGTTGTCCTGGCCGAACCGTGACGAACCGTCGGACCGGATGCTCCCGTTGAGGATGTAACGGTTGTCGTAGGTGTAGTTCACTCGGGCAAAGGCCGAGAGAAGGTTGTGCTCCCAGGTTGTTCCGTCTACCTCGACCGGCCGGGCCGCATTCGTAGGCCAATGAAGTTCGGGGCTGGTGAAGCCCTCACCCCGTGCGAAACTGTTTTCCCGGGTTGTGGTCTCCCTGCTTCCACCAGTGGTGATGCCGACTTCGTGCACACCGAAGAACCTCGTTGCGTTCAAATAACCCTCCATCAACTCTCGCCGACCCAGGGCGTTTCCGATCTGGGATACTCCGCCCTGGCTTGCGGCATAATGGAGAGGCACCAACGGAGATTGGTATTCGTACTCTCGGAGAGACAGGTAGTCGAACCCTAAACGACCCGTGGCCTTGAGCCATGGGAGGACTGCCGCCGAGGCTTCGACGTTCCCGAAGCCACGAAGCGTCCTCGCTTCGACCTCGTTCTCCTTCCCGATGGCCACAGGATTGGAATAAGACGCTCCGTCGGAGTAGGATCCGTCCGAGTTGAAAACGGGCACCCAGGGCTCATTGGCGATGGCATTACCCGTAGTCCCATAGATGGAGTTGTCCGCCTCGGTGCGGAGGTTCACCTCCTGGTTCAAGGCCATGGAAAGGGCGACGTCGATCTTGTCGGTGGCTTGGAGGTCGAGGTTGACCCGGCCCGATGCCCTATCGTACCCCGACCCCATGATGATCCCCGTTTGATCGAAAAACGATCCCGACACCAGGTATCGGAACCGGGGGCTCCCGCCGCTGATACTCAGGGAGCTGTTACTGATGGGGGCGGTTCGCAGGACCTCGTCCTGCCAATCGGTGTCTACGTTCGGGTTCACGCCCAACCAATCGAACTCCGCCTGGATGTCGGCGTCGGTGTAGCCGTCACCCCGCATGGCCGCCGAGAAGTAATCGATCCACTCCGACGTGTTCATCATGTCGAGTTTCTTGGCGATCTTCTGTTGGCCGTACGACGTATTGAATTGGAAGCGAGGGGCTCCCGAGCCACCCTCTTCGGCGGTGACGTTCCCCCGCTTTGTGGTGATAAGCACGACGCCGTTGGACCCACGGGACCCGTAGATGGCGGCGGCTGCGGCATCCTTCAGGATGGCGACGGACTCGATTTCCTCCGGGTTCACGCCCGTTACGGCAGAGAGATCCTGACCACCCACACCGATCTGGGAGAAGTCCCCCCTGAAGATGGGCATCCCGTCGACCACGTAGAGCGGCATGTTACTGGCCGAGATCGAGGACGAGCCCCGGACCCGGACGGTGATACCGTTCCCCGGGTTACCGGCGTTTTGTGTCACCTGGACACCCGCGGCCTTTCCCTGAAGGACCGCGTCGATGC
>JABDNZ010000408.1 GCA_013043565.1 Gemmatimonadota bacterium
GCGTGGGCCACCTGTCTTCCAACGAACTTCAGGGCTTCTCGGAGCCCGGATCCCCGCCGGTCGTGAACATCGGTGGCATCCCTTCGGATTCAGGCCGTGTGTTCTTGAGCTCCCGGGTAGCGCTCTCGGGGAACAGGCCAGCCCCCCTTCGGGACCCGACCACCTTACTGCTGGGCGGAGAAGTGGTTGGGTGGGCGTTGCCACCAGGGCTGCCCACTCCCCCATCGGAGCTTTTTGCCGACCCGGGGATCCTGCCTGAGACGGATCATCTCGAGCTGGAAGGGCTCGTGCTCCGGGCCCCGTGGGACCTCATGGCCCTCAATGCCGATCAGCTCACCAGAGACGTACCCCGGTTTTTCCCCGGGTATGCGGCAGACGAGCTTCCGGGAAGCCACATACTGGGAGATGGTCTGGTCTCCCTGGGATCCGACGTCACCGTCGAGCCCGGATCCGTTTTTGATACCTCCGGGGGCCCCATTCGTTTGTCCGGCGACGTGGTGGTGCGGGCTCACACCCGCCTGGCCGGACCGGCCTTTGTCGGGGCCGGAAGCACGATCCTGGGAGGATGCCTTTCGGAGGTTTCCATCGGCCCCTTGTGCAAGATTCGAGGGGAGGTGGAGTCATCGGTGGTTCTGGGGTTCGCCAATAAGGCCCACGACGGATTCCTGGGCCATGCTTACCTGGGCAGGTGGGTGAACCTCGGGGCTTTCACCACCAACTCGGACCTCAAGAACAACTACGGACCTGTCCGCGTGGGAGGGAGGGACGGCCCCCGGGATACCGGGCTGATGAAGGTGGGTTGTTTCTTGGGTGACCATGTCAAAACCGGTATCGGCACCCTGCTGAACACCGGAACGGTAGTGGGTGCCGGAAGCAATATCTTCGGCGGGCAGATGCCACCCTCGTATGTCCCCCCATTCTCCTGGGGAGTCGGGGCGGAGCTCACCGAGTTCCGGCTGGATAAGTTTCTGGAGGTGGCGGTCCGGGCCATGGCCCGCCGCGGAGAGGCGCTGGACGAGTCCATGGCCAGCGTCCTGGAGCGGGCCTGGGAGGACACCCGAAGCCAAAGGGCCACGGGAGACGGCCCTTAGGGGCCCCCAAGGGCTAAGGTGAAAGTCTCGGTCCTGGGAAGCGGGAGCCGTGGCAATTCCGTCCTCGTCATGGCCGGAACCACGCGGGTCCTGGTGGATGCTGGATTCAGCGCCAGGTCCTTGGAAGATCGTCTTGGAAGTCTCGGGGTCCTCCCCGAAGAAATCCAAGCTATCGTGGTGACCCATGACCACGGAGACCACACGCGAGGCGTGGGCGTATTCGCTCGCCGGCACGGTACTCCCGTATTCCTCACGGACCCCACCAGAGAAGCCTGCGGCTCCCTCTTTCGCGGGAAAGAGCGGCTGGAATCCTACCGCGCCGGATTCCCCTTTTCCGTTGGATCCCTAACGGTCCACCCGTTCTTGACGGCCCACGACGCCCGGGACCCGGTGGCCGTTTCATTGACGGATTCCGAGTCGGGTTTCAAGCTCGGCATCGCCACAGACCTGGGAAGGCCCACTTCTCAGGTCCGCCACGCCCTCTCCGATTGCGACATTCTGATCCTCGAAGCCAACCACGATCCTGGGCTTCTCCATCAGGGGCCCTACCCTGCGTCGGTGCGATCCCGAATCGCATCAAGCCACGGCCACCTGTCCAACGAGGCCGCGGCCCAGTTTGCTGTCGAGTTGCTCCACCCCAGGCTGGCTGCAGTCGTGCTGGCTCATTTGTCGGCGGAGTGCAACAGACCGACTTTGGCGGAAGCTGTGGTGGGAGAAGCCCTCAAAGGCGCTGGATACCGGGGCGTGCTCGAGGTCGCGGAGCAGGATGCTCCGACCCGGCTGATGGACGTGGACCGCCTCCGGAAGCGAATGGGTCCGGATCAACTGGCCCTGATGTGACCCGCCCACCTACCTCCCGAACAACCTCATGAAGTCGTTGGAAAGGGCCCAAACCATGATGCCCAGAAGGACCACGAATCCCACCTGGCTCCATCGGAGGCGCTGCTCGATCGAAAGCGGGTTTCCGCCTCTGATCGCCTCGATGGCCAGAAACACCAGATGGCCCCCGTCCAGAACCGGGATGGGGAGGAGGTTCAGGATCGCCAGATTCACACTGAAGAGGGCCATGAAGCCCAGGAAATACTCCAGTCCCTGAGCCGCAGCCTGGCCTGAAGCCTGTCCGATCGTGACGATGCTGCCAACGGAAGAGGGATCCACGTTCCCGGTGACCAGGTCCCGCAGGAAGGCCAAGATCATTCCGGTCACCGCCACGGTGTCCCGATACCCCGCCACCAATGCATCGGAGAGCCCCACCCGGGTATAGACCACCTCATCCGGGGGTTGCCAGATCCCGATCTTACCCGCGGTCCACATCTCACCGGTGTCTGGGTTTTCTTCCCTTTGGGATTCCAACGTGACCGTCCGCGTCAGTTCCCTCCCGTCACGGAGGATCTGGATTTCCACCCTCTCATCGGGCCTGGGTTTGATGGCTTCCAGGAAACCGTACCATCCCTCCACGGGAACGCCGTTCACGGAGAGGAACTCATCCCCCTCTTCGATTCCGGCCTCGTCCGCCGGCGAACCGGGCTCCACCGTGCCCGCGGCCGCATCCGTCCACCAAGCCACCGCTCCGGCCGCTCTTCTCCGATCCTCTCCTTCAATCGGGTTCTGGATCTCGACCTGCCCGGCGGGATTCCTGAATTCAACGGTCAGGGGCCCTGGAGGAGCTTCCAGGATTCCGCTCTGGAAATCTCTCCAATCCTCCACCACCCGGTCCCCGACCAGCGTGAGATCCGCTCCGGCCGGGATCTGGACCAACGCCTCGGTCCCCTCCGGCAGAAACCTCTGGAAGACCTTCCCCACTTTGGTGGTGGCGTAATGCGGGACGCCCCAAACCCCGGCAATGGTGGAATAGACCACCAGGGCGAAGATCATGTTCATGACCACACCAGCGGAGATCACCAGAGTCCTGGCCCAGATGGGTTTGCCGTCGAAGTCCCTTGGCCCCGGAACTCGAGGCTCCTTCGACGAACCCCCTTCCAGTTTGTCCAACACCTCGTCCTCCATCCCACCCATCTTCACGTACCCTCCCAAAGGGATGGCGCTGACGACGTATTCGGTCTCACCCCACTTGACCCCCCAGACCCGGGGGCCGAGGCCGATGGAAAAACGCTGCACCTCCACTCCCACGAGCTTGGCGGCCCAGAAGTGGCCCAACTCGTGGACGAAGATGAGAACGCCCAAAACGATTACAGTAGCAAGAACGGTCATGACTTCCTGATCTATGCTTTCCTTTTGAGGAGGCGAATCAACTCTCTACTGACCTCCCTCGCCTCTTTATCCACTTCCAATACATTCTCGAGGTTCGACACCGGCTTCCCACCCAGCCTGTCCAAAGCTTCCGAAACGATCTCACCCATCCCCGGGAATTGAAGATCCTCCTTCAGATACGCCTCCACCGCCACCTCGTTGGCGGCGTTATAGACCGCCGGGGAGGTACCGCCTTCCCGCCCGGCCCGTTCCCCTAAGGAGAACAACGTAAAGGTGTCTCGGTCCACT
This sequence comes from Gemmatimonadota bacterium, assembly GCA_013043565.1. Taxonomy (GTDB): domain Bacteria; phylum Gemmatimonadota; class Gemmatimonadetes; order Longimicrobiales; family Gaopeijiaceae; genus JABDNZ01. The sequence continues at coordinate 3,591 of JABDNZ010000408.1, forward strand.
TCCTCGAAGACCAGCGGAGATGCCTTCACCGGGTCGAATGTCTGGAGAACCCCGTCTGGTACCCGTTCCGGGTAGCTCATGGCATACAAAATGGGGAGCTCCATGGTAGGAAACCCCAGTTGGGCCAAAACCGATCCATCCACGAACTCCACGAAGGAGTGGACGATCGATTGAGGATGAACGACTACCCCAAGGGAATCATAATCGATCCCATATAGGAAGTGAGCTTCGATGACCTCCAGGGCCTTGTTTGCCAGAGTCGCCGAATCCACGGTGATCTTCGCGCCCATGGCCCAAGTCGGGTGGTTGAGGGCTCTGGAGGGCGGGACATCCTGTAGTTGTTCCCTGCTCCAACCGCGAAAAGGGCCCCCGGATGCCGTGAGCACCAGCCGCGACACGGCGCTCATTTCATACCCTTCCAGGCACTGGAGGATGGCGCTGTGCTCACTGTCCACGGGTATGAGCTCCCCGCCACCTTCCTCAGCCGCCTCCACGACCAGCCTCCCTCCTGCCACGAGGCTTTCCTTGTTGGCGAGAGCGAGCCTCTTTCCGGCCTTGAGAGTACGAAGGGTCGGCTCCAATCCCGCCGATCCCACCATGGCGTTCACCACCACGTCCACGTTGGGGGCTTCTGTGATTTCCAGTAGGGCTTCCCTTCCCTCCGACCAACGAGCAGGCGGCAGGTCGTCCCGCCGGCCCAGGCCGTTTTCCTTACTGAGAACCGCTACGCCGGGTTTGTGCTTCCGGACCTGTTCGGCCAGGAGCTCCACGGCCTGGTTCGCTGCCAAGGCCACGACCTCGAACCGGTTCGGGTGCCGCTGGATCACATCGAGGGTGCTCCGTCCCACGGACCCGGTAGACCCGAGAATTGCTACCCGGATCATAGTATCCGCCCCACCAGGTAGATCAGTCCGTAAGTGACGGGCAGAGTGAAGATCAGGGCATCAAATCGATCGAGAATCCCGCCGTGGCCGGGGAGAAGGGAACCTGAGTCCTTTACCCGAGCCTCCCTCTTGAAGAGAGATTCGATGAGATCCCCGACCTGGATCACCACCCCCATGATCAATCCCATTCCTCCTCCTGCGACACCCGCGAGAAAGGGATCGGGGTGGACTTTGAGAAAACCCCAACCCATCAAGCACCCCACGGAAAAGGCAGCGGCGAGGCCCGCCAGTCCCCCCTCGACGGTTTTCCCCGGGCTGACTTTCGGCATCATCTTCCTGCTTCCAAAAAAGCTACCGACAAGGTATGCCGCCGTATCGGCTGTCCAGGTGACCGCCAGGGGAAAAGCCAAAAGTACGGCACCCCGATAGGGCATATCGACCGGCGGCCAACCGGACGTTTCCGGGAAATTCTGGAGAAAGATCGCAAACGAAAAGCAACCGCCCCAATAAAGGACCCCCACCACGGTGAGGGAGGAAACCAGAAGGGGTCGGTCCTCCGGTCCCCGGCTCCAGAGCGTTGAGGCCGAAGCCATGAAGAACAGGAGGAGGAGAAGGCCCATGGCCCAGGGTGCCCAAAGGGAAAACGTCCTGGTCCATCCGGCCAGAAGAACCAACCCGGCCGTCCCGAGGATGCCCATCCAATCGAATACTCGGATTCCTCGGGCCGCGGCCAGGGCGTTCATTTCCCTGACGGCGAGCCCGGCCAGGAAGGTTACGAAGATGGCCAAAAGCCAGCCGCCCCGGATCAGGACCCAGAGGGCCAACGGGATCCCAACGGCCGCGACAGCCAGGCGCCGAAGAAAGTCTCCGCTCTGCATCCTACCCGACTTTCCTGACTGAGGGCGTCACGGAGTTGTCACCCTGCCGAAGCGCCGGTCTCTTTGCTGGTAGTCCAAAACCGCAGCGAAGAGGTCCTGCCGGGTGAAATCGGGCCAGAGGACCGGCGTGATGTGGATCTCGGTGTACGCCAGTTGCCAAAGCATGAAGTTGCTGATCCGGAACTCACCTGAGGTCCGCACCAGGAGATCCGGGTCAGGAAGCCCCCTGGTGAAGAGGGCTCCCTGAAGGGTTTCGTCGTCGATGTTTTCGGGGCTGAGCTCCCCCCCGGCCACGTCCTTTGCGATCCGCCGTACCGCCTCCACGAGTTCCTTTCGGCCCGAGTAGGAGATCATGAGGTTCAGGCGGAGTTTCTCGCCCCCGGCGGTAGCCTCCTTGATCCCGTTGACAGCCCGGCGAGTGCGTCCTGACAAACGGTCCAGCTCACCCAGGACATGAACCTCTACCCCCTGTTTGACCAGATCGGCCTTTTCCTTTTTGGCGTAGAGCTCCAACAGCCCCATCAGAGCCGAGATCTCACGGGGAGGCCGGTTCCAGTTTTCGGTCGAGAAGGCGAAAAGGGTAAGGACTTCGATTCCCACCTGTATACAACCTTCGAGAGCTTCACGAACCGCCTTCATCCCCTCCCGGTGGCCTGCATGTCGAGGGAGACCCCGGGAGCGGGCCCAGCGGCCGTTGCCGTCCATGATCACGGCTACGTGCTTGGGAATGTTTCCCCCTGCTCGGACCTGGTTGAGGAAATCGGGAGTCATGGAAGAGACGGAATCGTCCGCCGGCTTTGCTGGGAGCCTCCGACAGAGAGTCGAAGGACCAGGAGCCTAGATGGACATGACCTCCTCCTCTTTCTTCTTCAGGAGTTCGTCGATGGAGTCAGCGTGCTCGTGGGTGAGCTTCTCGACTTCATCCATCTGTCTGCGTCCTTCGTCTTCCCCCAATTCATGGGCCTTGATGAGGTCCTGAATGGTGTCCCTGGCTTTATGCCGGGCGTGCCGTAACGAGACCTTCCCCTCTTCGGCGAGCTTATGCAGGAGCTTCACATACTCCTTTCGCCGCTCTTCGTTAAGAGGTGGTACGGGCACCCGGATCACATTCCCGTCATTTGCAGGGTTCAGTCCGAGATCGGCTACCAGGATGGCTTTTTCGATGGCGCCGATGAGGGTCTGATCAAAGGGTTGAACGACAAGGAGCGTGGCCTCGGGTGTGTTGACCGTAGCGACCTGATTGAGAGGCATCTGGGTCCCGTAGGCCTCGACCTTCACGGTATCGAGAAGGGCGGGAGTGGCTTTCCCAGTCCGAACGGTGGCGAACTCTCTCCGCATCGCTTCCACCGCAGCTTTCATGGCCTGTTCGGCCTCTTTCAGGGTGGGCATGGGGTCACCTCCAAAGGTTGTGTCTGCCAGCCTGCGAGGGTTATCAGGAAACGAGTGTCCCTACCTGCTCTCCGCGGATCGCTGCGGAAACCGAGCCATGATCCTCAAGATCCAGGACGATGATAGGTAACCCGTTCTCTCTACAAAGGGAAACGGCCGGGGCGTCCATGACCCCCAGCTCCTGGGCCACGACCTCCCGGAAGCTGATGTTCGGAAGGAACTCAGCCGAGGGATCGGTGGCCGGATCGGCCGTATAGACGCCCTTGACCTTGGTGGCCTTGATTACAACATCGGCTTCTATCTCGATAGCTCGCAGGGCCGCCGCGGTATCGGTGGAAAAATAGGGATTCCCCGTCCCACCGGCGAAGATCACTACCCTCCCTTTTTCCAGGTGTCGAACCGCCCGGCGCCTGATGTACGGCTCGGCGAGCTCATCCATCCTGATAGCCGTCATTACCCTGGTCTCGATCCCCTTCTTCTCCAGAAGGTCCTGGATGGCCAGGGCATTGATGATGGTCGCCAGCATCCCCATATAGTCGGCCGAGACGCGGTCCATCCCCTGCTGGCTGGCCGCCGCCCCCCTCACGATGTTTCCGCCCCCGATCACCATCCCCAGGGCCACTCCCATCCGGTGGACCGTCAGCACCTCCTCGGTAAGCCGTTCCACCACCGGCGGATCGATGCCGAATCCCTGGCCACCTGCGAGGGCTTCACCGGACAGTTTCAGCAGGACTTTCGGATATTTCACCTCGATCTGACCGCTCATGCCTCTCCTTGGTTTCGAATCCACCTGGAACTTAGCAAAAAAAAGGCCCGCTGCGCGAGATGGCAGCGGGCCTTCGGGCTACGAGGAACCTCGATTCCCATCCGGGTGCGGAGGACCAGGGTCAGCTCTCCCCTCCGACCTGTAAACGGGTGAACCGGGCGACCTCGATCTTTTCGCCCGTCTTCGCGGATACCTCGGTGATCAACTGTTCAACGGATTTCTGCGGGTCTTTCACATACGGCTGTTTCAGGAGGGAGCTCTCCTCGAAGAACTTCCGAAGCTTTCCCTCCACGATTTTCTCGGCGATGTGCTCGGGTTTACCCTCGTTTTTCACCTGCTCCATGAAAACCCCACGCTCTCGGTCGATCAGCTGAGGATCGATATCGTCGGGGCTCACGGACAGGGGAGCGGCGGCGGCTATGTGCATCGCCAGGTCCTTGGCCAGTTCCACGAAGTCGTCCGTCTTTGCTACGAAGTCGGTTTCACAGTTCAGCTCCACCATGACCCCGATCTTCCCCCCAAAGTGGAGGTAGCTGCCGATCGTACCTTCGTTGGCGGACTTCTCGGCCCTCTTCGCGGCTTTTGCAGCTCCCTTGGCCCGCAGGAAGTCGATTGCCGCCTCCATGTCACCGTTCGTCTCCTGTAGGGCCTTTTTGCAATCCATCATCCCGGCACCAGTCCGGTCCCGGAGAGCTTTTACGTCTTTGGCGGAAATGGTCATCATTCCTTCTCGTCGGATCCTTGAATACTCGCTATGAAAAAGAGGCGGAAGCCAAGATGGGAAGCGAACGGGGAACACATCTCGCTCGGTACCCTCCTGCTGCCGCCTCCGGCCCCCGGAATGGTCCAGGGATCGGCCCTCTACCAGGAGAAGGCCAAAGGGGGACTACTTCTCTTCCCCCTCTTTGCCTTCCGCTTCGGTCACGTCCTCCGCCGAGGCCTCCGCTTCAGGCGCCGCAGCTTCAGGCGCTGCCGGGGCGTCGGATTCGGCCTCCGGCGCTGCCGCGGCCTCGGGTTCCACTACCTCTACATCGGCGCCAGTCGCCTCGGCGACCTCCGTCTCGGCCGGGGCGTCCTCTGCCAGTTCGTCCGTCGCGTCGTCAGAGTCCTCCTGTCCACCCTGTCGATGCTGAGCGATGACCTCCGGCCGGGGGCGCCGCTTACGGCGGGGGCGCCGGCGGGCAGGAACTTTTTCGACTTCGGTGGTCTCGCCGGTCTCGGTGGAGTACGTAGTGGCTTCCATCTGCTCCACTCGCCTCCGCTCACCCTCGGGGACTTCCTGACGGGCCGATTCCACTGCATCGCCGATGGCTTTCGTAATAAGGCCCACGGCACGCATGGCGTCGTCGTTCCCGGGAATCGGGTAGTCGATGAGGTCAGGATCGGCGTTGGTGTCCGTGATGGCGATCACCGGAATGTTGAGCCGGTGGGCTTCCTTGACGGCGATGGTCTCTCTGCGGGCGTCGACGACAAAAATTGCCCCAGGCACCCGGGTCATGTCCTTCACGCCGCTGAAGTACTTGTCCAGCTTCTCTCGTTCCCGATCCAGAAGGAGCCGCTCCTTCTTGGTGTAAAACTCGAAGGCGTTCTCTTCCTGGCCACGCTCCAGCTCCTTCAATCGACGGATCTGGTTCCGAATGGTCTGGAAGTTGGTGAGCATCCCCCCGAGCCAGCGCTCAGTCACATAGAACGAACCGGACCTTTCGGCCTCCTGCTCGACGATCCCCCGCAACTGACGCTTGGTGCAGACAAAGAGGACCCGCTCCCCCTTGAGGACCACCTCTCGAACCGCCTGTTGGGCCCGGGTTAGCCGGTCAAGAGTCTTCCGGAGGTCGATGATGTGGATGCCGTTTCGTTCCGTAAAGATGAAACCCTTCATCTTCGGATTCCAACGACGGGTTTGGTGTCCGAAGTGGACACCTGCCTCGAGCAATTCGTTTAGTTCAACCTGCTGCATATCGGAGCCGGAGTAGAGATTACCGCTTGCTGAACTGGAACCGCTTCCGGGCCTTGGGGCGACCGGGCTTCTTCCGTTCAACTTTGCGGGGGTCACGGGTCAGCAGGCCCTTGGATCTAAGGGCGGGCCGCTGTTCTTCGTCGAAGGCCACCAGGGCTCTGGATACACCCATTCGAATCGCATCGGCTTGGCCGGTAAGGCCTCCCCCTCTAACGCGGATCTGGATGTCGAAACGCCCCCCCATCTCGGTTACCTGAAGGGGCTCTTCCACCCGAATCTGGTGGGCCTTCCTTGGAAAATACTCGGCCATGGGCCGGCCGTTGATGGTCCATTCGCCCTCTCCGGGGCGAATGAGGACCCTGGCGACGGCGGTCTTCCGCCGGCCAACGGTCTGAATCGTCTGGAGCTCCTCGGCAACCATGGAGTATCCTGCCTACCCTTCGATCTTAAGGGGCTGAGGGTTCTGTCCCTGATGAGGGTGTTCGGCCCCAGGATAAACTTTGAGCTTCTGTTTCATCTGCCGACCGAGGGAGTTCTTGGGCAACATCCCCTTTACTGCCAGCTCGATCACCCGTTCCGGATGTTTCTCCAACATCCACTTGAACGGGATGTGCTTCTCGTTCCCCATGTACCCGGAGTGCCGGAAGTAGGTCTTTTGGTCTGCCTTGTTCCCACTCAACACCACTTTCGACGCGTTCAGGACCACCACATGGTCCCCGGTGTCGAGGTGAGGAGTAAAGATTGGCTTGTGTTTGCCGCGAAGGATACGAGCCACTTCAGTGGCGAGGCGGCCGAGGCGCTTGCCCTCAGCGTCCACCAACCACCACTGGCGCTCGATCTCATTCTTTTTCGGTGTAAGCGTTGTCATACCTAAACCCACAAATGCTAGTTCAAAATAGAGCTTTCTAAGCTATTTCTGGGGTGCGGAAGTGTCAACGGGTGGGGGGGTCTTTCTTATGACATGAAGGTCTCGAGGAAACGGGCCCTCGAGGCGTGCCGCAAACGGAGAAGGGCCTTTTCCTTGATCTGGCGCACTCGCTCCCTGGTGATTCCCAGGAGGGATCCGATCTCCTCCAGCGTCATCGGTTCCTGATCGTCCAACCCGAAGTAGAGGCGCAGGATCTTCGCTTCCCGTTCCTTGAGAGTGGACAGGGCGTCTTCCACGGTCTCCTTGAGAGCATGTTGATAGGCCTCGTCCTCCGGACCGGGGGAGTACTGGTCCGGCAGGTAGTCAAGGAGCCTATTGTCCTCGCCCGGTGTAACGGGTGCGTCCAGAGAGAGGTGGGACTGGGAGATGGCCAGCGTTCGCTCGACCTCCTCCCGAGAGATCTCCAGCTCTTCGGCGATCTCCTCGACCGTGGGTTCGCGGCCCAGCTCCTGGAGGAGGGTGGAGCTCCGGCGTCCGATCCGGTGGAGGGCACCTGCCCGGTTCAACGGTACTCTGACGATCCGGCTCTGCTCGGCCAGGGCTTGAAGGATCGCCTGGCGAATCCACCAAACCGCGTAGCTGATAAACTTGATCCCCTTGGTTTCGTCGAATTTGTGAGCCGCCCGGATCAGCCCGAGGTTCCCTTCGTTGATCAGGTCTGGGAGGGGCACACCCTGATTCTGGTATTTCTTCGCCACCGATACCACGAACCGAAGGTTGGACCGGACCAGTTTGTTCAGGGCCGATTCCTCGCCTTTTCTGATCTCCTTCGCCAGCCGGACCTCCTCATCACGATCGATCAGAGGATAAGCGCTGATCTCCTTTAGATACTGGTCCAGAGACCCCTCTCGGAATTGTCCGCGCTTGGCGGGGAATTTCATTCTCTCGAGCCTCGTGGGCAGTGGGCCAAAGGGGGACTCAGACTGAGCGAAGTGAGGAAATAAAACTGGAACCGGAGCGTCGGCGCAACTCCAAGAGAGAATTCACCGAACTCGTCACCGAACGAGACGCCCGACGCGGTCCCAGCGAACCCTCTTCAGCCAGCCACGGGAACCGCCGTCTTCAGCGTTGAGAGACAGGTAAACCATCCAAGGGTGACCTTTAATGTCTTCCCTGCCGATAAAACCCCAATAACGGGAGTCCTCGCTATTGTCCCTGTTGTCCCCGAGCACGAAGAATCGGCCGTTCGGGACGACGATCGGGCCCCAGGTGTCTCGCGACGGAGCGTACCGGCCCCAGGTTCCGCTGGCGGCCAGGAAATCGGACTGCCATTTCATCCTCGGGTGGACCGCGTCCCCCTTCCCGTCGAGGTACCGGGCGTAGGGTTCCTCCCGAGGAGCACCGTTCAAGAACAGGGTTTTCTCCTTCATCTCGAGGGTGTCTCCAGCGATCCCTACCACCCGCTTCACATAAACCCTGTCCCGGTCATGAGGGGGTCGGAAGACCACCACGTCCCCCCGGGCCGGGTCCCGAATGGCAGGCAGCCTCGCCTCCGTGCCAGGGATCTCCGCGCCGTAGAGGGCCTTGTTTACGAAGAGGAAGTCTCCAACGAGGAGAGTTCCCTCCATGGATGAGGTGGGAATCGAGAAGGCTTCGAGAAGGAATCCCCTCACCACAAAGAAGAGGAGGAGGGTGAAGAAAGCAAACCGGAGCCAGTCTCTGGCGAGCTTGATGGAGGAGGAGATGATCTGCATGGGCGCGAATGGACTGGACCGGGCTGGGATGGTCTGCTGTTCTTCTTGGGCCTCGGGCACCTCGGCGAGTCGAACCGGGGAGAAGGTACACGCGGTCCTCCCCATCCGTTCCAACTCCAGGCCAGGCGAAGGTTCAGAACCACCCGATCAGAAAGACGATCGCCACCAGGAACGCCATGAGGACCGTGTAGAAGAGCCAAAGCTTCTTCAGGCTCAGGCCCGGGTGAATCCGTTTCGCGATCACGGCCAGGACAAACCCCGTACCCGAAGCGGCGCCAACCCAAATGGCGGACAACACGAGCATTGTGATCGGTTCCATTTACCGAGCCTCAGGCCATGGTATGGGTTTCCCTCCCAGGGAGAGAGACATAACGTTGGATTAGAAGCCCTTGAATGACAATCCTCGGGCTGGGAAGACCCGGTTCTCTCAATCAGGGCGGCTCCATGCGATCCAGACCCTTTTTCAGGTCACCGCTCTCCGTTCTGGCCTTCGCGGCGCTGGCGGCTATCGCCATCGTCATAGGCTCTCGGCGTCCGGAGCTCACCGACCTGGACCCTGAGAACCCAGCCGACTGTGAGGGCCTTTCTCCCGAGGACTGCCGCGCACTACGAACTACGGAGCCGGCGTCGGACCCAACGGGATCGGGCGAGGTCTCCCTTTCAGCCAGCGAGGTCTGTCTTGACGTGGGTTATCTGTGCGCGGAGGTGGAGGCCAGCGGAAGCCTCAGACTCCTCAGGTGGCCCTTGGAGACAGCCCTGATCAGGGTACGGGTTCCGGAACCTACCGGTGTTCCCTCACCCCTGGCTCGAGATCTTCAGACTGCCGCCGTTCGAGGGATCAGAGCCTGGAATGGCCACCCGTTTCCTCTCTCGGTACGAACCCGGCCGGCGGGGGAGGAGCCCGACATCACGATCGAATGGCAGAGGACCGTCGAGGAGGGGAGGCTGGGTAGGGCGGAGGTCCGGTGGTCTCGATTCGGGCCCGAGATAGAGCTTCAGGTGGTGGAGTTCACTATGGCCACCCACGGCCCCGGCGGGAACGC
>JABDNZ010000412.1 GCA_013043565.1 Gemmatimonadota bacterium
GTAGAAGAGTGGCGCCTGGGGCAGGGCGCCGCGGCCAGGATGCGGGACGCCCAGTTCCCGATCCTATTTAAAGGCTCCCGGTACGCAGAACGGCTTCCCATTGGGGATATGGACGTCGTCCGGAGCTTCGAGCCGGAGGTGCTCAAGCGATTCTACAGGGACTGGTACCGACCGGATCTCATGGCGGTCATCGCGGTCGGGGACTTCGAAGGGGAGTATGTCGAGAACCTCATCCACGAGCACATGGGGAAGCTTACGGCCCCGGAGACCCCAAAGCCCAGGACGCTCTATCAGGTCCCGGATCATGAAGAAACCCTCTTCGCAATCGCAACGGACGAAGAAGCACCGATCTCGAGCGTGAGCCTCTACTTCAAACAGCCGATTCAGCCTCAGGGCTCTTTGGGAGCCTATCGCCAGGAGATCGTGGAGGGGTTCTTCAACTCCATGCTCAACCAGCGGTTGCGGGAGCTCACCCAAAAAGCCGAACCGCCTTTCCTTGCCGCCGGTTCCAGTCAGGGGAACCTGAACCGGGCAAAGGGCGCCTACATTCTGGGGGCAACCGTAGAGGAAGACGGAATCCTGCTGGGGCTGGAGACGATCCTCGCCGAAGCGGAAAGGGTGGCCCAGCACGGCTTCACCGAAGCAGAGTTGGCTCGGGCGAAGACCCAGGCCCTCAGGTCGATGGAGCGGTCCTATGAGGGGCGGGACACCCGGTCCTCAAGCAGCTTCGTCGGCGGGTTCATCAACCACTTCCTGCGGGGCAGTCAGATTGGAGACATCGGGTTCCGGTACGAGCTCCACCAACGCTTTGTCCCCGAGATCACAGTCGAGGAAGTGAACCAGCTGGCCAAGCAGTGGATCACCCCCCAAAACCGAGTTGTGACGGTGAACGCGCCCAAAAAGGAAGGGCTCAGTACACCCGGGGAAGCGGAACTCGCAGCCGTAATGGAAGCGGTGGACGCTGAGGAGCTAGAGCCCTACGCCGAGGAGTTGGCAGACGAACCCCTGCTGTCCGACGTCCCTGAGCCGGGGACCATCGTCTCGGAGCAGAGGGTGGACACCGTCGGCGTGACCGAGTGGACCCTGTCGAATGGCGCCACCGTGGTCCTGAAGCCTACGGACTACCGTGACGACCAGATCCTCTTTCGAGCGTTCAGCCCCGGAGGAAGCTCTCTGGTGGACACCGAGGATTACCTACCCGTCTCGAGCGCCGGCGGGATCATCAACGGATCGGGGTTGGGGCCCTTCACCCCCATCGACCTCGGGAAAAAACTGACCGGTAAGGTCGCCAGCGCCAACGCATCGATCTCCGATCTGGAGGAGGGTCTTTCCGGGTCCGCCTCCCCTCAGGACCTGGAGACGATGTTCCAGCTCATCTTCATGAGGTTCAAAGCGCCACGGGCCGATTCAACCCTCCTTGCTTCCAACCAAGCCCGAACCCTGGCGGTCCTCGAGAACAGAAGGGCCAGCCCCGCGGCGGTGTTCAGCGACACCCTCCAGGTTGTGATGACTCAGAACCATCCCAGGGCGCCGCTGATCAGCGAAGAGCTTGTCATGGCCACCGACCTGGAGGCGTCCCTGGAGCTCTACAAGGACCGATTCGCCGACGCCAGCGATTTCACATTCATCTTCGTAGGCGACCTGGAGCTCGATACCATGCGCCCCCTGGTGGAGACCTACCTGGCGTCCCTCCCCTCCCTGAATCGAGTGGAGACATGGCGGGACATGGGACCCGAGTCACCAAAAGGGGTGATCGAAAAGTCGGTCTACAAGGGGATGGAGCCGCAGAGCCAATCCATCTTCGTCTTCACGGGCGATTTTGAAGATTCTCGGGCGAACCGGAACGATTTCTCCGCCATGAACCAGGCCCTGCAAACGAAGCTTCGAGAGAGAATCCGGGAGGAGTTGGGGGGAACCTACGGGGTCTCCGTGGGCGGCTCGAACTCCTGGCGACCCACCGGTAGCTACACCATCACGATTCGGTTCGGGTCCGACCCGATGCGGGTCGAAGAGCTCAGGCAAGTTGTTTTTGACGAGATCGAGCTTTTACAGGCTGCCGGACCGGATCCGGAGGACCTGGAGAACGTGAAGGAGGCGCTCCGTCGATCCAGGGAGACCAACCTGGAATCGAACGCATACTGGGCAGGCCAAATCGCCGCCCTTTACCGGCAAGGGAGGGACTTTTCCGAGTTTTGGGATTATGAGATGAGCATCGATGCCATCACTCCGGAAACAGTGAAGGCTGCGGCCCAGCGGTACTTCGACCTGGAGAACTACATCCAGGTCACCCTGTTCCCGGAGTCCATGAAGGGAGGAGAGTAGGCCCGAAGCGGTCGGCGGCCCGAGGGAGGCTTACCGGCCCCACCAGTAGCTGACCTTCAGGGCAAATACGTTTTCAGGCGGGATGCTCCAGATATCCCTGGCGTCCTCCATGAGACTGGTTTCCCCGTAGAGGGCTGTCCCAAACCGGCGCTGTTGCCAGACGAGGTAGACGGTGGACCCCGGACGGTATTCCCACCGAAGAACAGCGTTGCCTCGGAGGGAGCGGACATTGAAGTCCGGATTGGGCAGGGAAAACGGTTCCGCAGGTCCGTTCCCGTCCGGGTCCACGTCATAACCGCCGCCTACCGCGGATATCGTGCCGGCGTCCTCGCCATACACATCCCACCCCCATTCCCGCGGTTCATGAAGCTCTTTGAAACGGGCGTAATCACCCTTCGCGAGGAAGGGCTGGAGGTAGAGCTGCAAGCTGAGTCTGGGGGTGAAGGTCCAGCTGACCCGAGTATCCAGGGAAAGGACCGTCTGATCCAGGTCGCTGAAGACGTAACGAGTGCCATAGGTACGATTCGCGGTCTCATCTGAAACCGCCCGGACGTATTGGGATACGGCGTGAGTTCTTTGCAGCGACGGCTCGAGGCTGAACTCCACCGCCGAGGCCGGCCGAACCGTGACCCCCAACCTCGGCATGACGCCCCAACCACCTCGAGAGTTGCCGGCATAGGTGAAATTCCCCGAGAGGTTGTAGGACTTCCTCCGGTCGGTCGAGACGTACTGGCTGATGCTGTATCCCCCCGGATGCCGAGCCACCGGCCCTCCCCGGGTCAGTCGATCATTGTCCGTTTCCGGATGGGCACCGATGGCCGTGGAGGATATCCAGAAGTTCGACCACTGCTGGACACTCCCGAGGAAAAGATTGGCGCCGACCATGTCCCCATCGAAGTTCCACTCCGCGCTTTGCAGAAAGTCGATCTGGTAGAACCGGGTCGTGGAATCGGGCTCCATGTCCCGATACTGAAGGGCGACGGTCATGTCCCACGAGTCCACCCTGGTTTCGAATCCAAGGTCGTTTGCTTCGAACCCCGGGCTCTGCGCCTGCATGAGGACGGATCCCAGCCAGTGCTCGCCGGCACGCTTCCCTGCCGAGAGCGAGCTCCTCCACCCCAAGATGCCGGTCCTGGTCGGGTCCAGAGTCACATGCCCGGCGTCCGGCCGCTGCCAGTACCTGGCGGGGGATCTCTGGGTGTAGAGGATGGCCTCCTCACTACCCTGCACCCGGCTTCCCGTCAGGGTGCCGTTCACGAACCACTCTCGGTTGCTCCACATGTGGTTGAAGTCGATTCCGCCTACATAAGCGGCGGAATGGAGGGCCCCGCTCAGGGTCGGGTCCGACAGGTCACGGTTCACACCGGTGAAAATCCCCCCAATGGTGGAGTTGCCGTCCCGAAAATCCCGGCGGGCTCGTCCGACCAGATAATTGGTGAGGGGCTCCACAACGGCGTTCTGCCTCAATCCACTCCCGTCGACGTACCTGCCTTCTTCCTCCTGGGTCACCGCTTCCATCAAACCGACGGACCACGCCCCCACCTTGCCGCTCATTTTCATGGCTCCGACGATGGTGCTCTGCTCCGGAAGATCGACATACCGGGCACCCGCTGCGTAAAGGTTCCTCTGGGGTGCCCGTCCAATCCTCCTGGAGTAGAACAGCTCGCCAAAATCAGACTGGTTGAGCTGGAATCCCGGGAATCCATACCGGAAGATCTCCGCCCCCTCCACGAAGAAGGGGCGCCTCTCCGGGAAGTAGGTCTCGTATTGAGTGAGGTTCACCACCGCAGGGTCGACCTCCACCTGTCCGAAGTCTGGATTAACGG
>JABDNZ010000416.1 GCA_013043565.1 Gemmatimonadota bacterium
ATCCAAGACCTCCCCGTCCCGATTCCCCAGGATGTTGGTGCTGAACCACCCGTTCAAACCGATCATCCGGGTCTTCAATCCAGGAGCAAGGATGGTCTTCATCAGGGTTTGGCCGGTCTTGAAGTCCTTGCCGGCGATGGGAAGTCCATTTTCGATGGCTAGAGCCTCGAGGGCCGGGATGTCGCCGGAGAGGTTCGGGGCGCCGTTGGCATAGGGCACACCCTCCATGAGGGCTGCATAGGCATATAGCATGCTCGGGGCGATGGATGGATCGTTTTCCTCCATGGCCTTCTCGAACGCATCGAGGTTTTCATGCGTTGGCCCGGGCCGCAGGAAGATCTCGGTTGACCCACACCAGACCATCACCATCCGTTCGCAACTGTTTTCAGCCTTGAACCGGCGGATGTCCTCTCTCAGGGCCTCGGCCAGCTCTTTCTTTGTGGCACCTGCTTTCTTGTTGGGGCCATCGAGCTTCTTGACATACTGCGGATCGAAGACAGCGGGCATGGGTTTGACCCCACTCAAAAACCCCTCGATTGGATCGAGGTGCTTCCGATCCAGGACACCTCCGGTGACCGCACTCTTATACGCGTCGTCAGGAATCGGGTCCCATCCGCCAAAAACCAGTTGGTCCAAGCCAGCCAGCGGCACGAAATCCTTGACGAGGGGATTCCTTCCCTCGGTCCGCTTGCCGAGGCGGATCCTGTTCATCTGCGTGATGCTTCCCACGGGCTTTGCCAAGCCCTGTCGAATGGCTTCCACCCCAGCGATGAACGTTGTAGCCACGGCTCCCATGCCGGGCAGGAGCACACCCACCCGACCCTCAGATCCCTTTATCTCAGGACGTTCCATTTACCGTCGATTCCTTTCCGTTACCGGAGATCACTCCGGACAAGGCCTAATCCAGCGGAACACCTCTCGCATGTTGATAGACCCAGACAATTCTCTGGATAGCAGTAAGATTCGTCAGTACCGCCACGATAATGATGATCCCATCCAGGACCACGCCCTCCCAGGCGAGTCCGAAAACCAAGGACCCCAGGCCCAGAAGAACAATCCTCTCGGCCCTCTGCATGAGGCCCACCTTACAATCCAAACCCAGACCCTCGGCCCGGGCACGGGTATAACTGACCATCAATGAGCCACCAAGAGCCATGAAGATGACATAGATCATGGCCACATCCTCGACGTCCCCCCTGATCGTATTGTAGAGGGAGGCGAGGCCCACAAACATCACAACCTCGCTGATCCGATCCAAGGTGGAGTCGTAGAAGGCTCCAAATTTGGATTCAAGCCCGCTTTCCCGGGCCACCCGGCCATCGAAGATGTCAACCATGCCCCCGAGCAGAACCAAGAGTCCGGCCGTCCTCACATGATCCTGGTGATACATCAGTCCAGCTACGAGGGTCATGAGAACACCCACCGAGGATATGGCGTTCGGGTGGATCTTCCAGCGGATGAGGGCCCGGACCAACGGATCGATGATCCGATACACCGGTTCCCGCAAGACGTTGAGGCCCTTCTCAGCCATGGCGGACCAGCCCCTAGGAGAGAATGATCCTGCTCTCGGCGCCCTTTTGTATGCCCTGGTGAATCGTCTCGTTCACCTTCCCCACGACCTTGTCGAAGTTGGCCTGGGCCGCAACGAGAAGCTGGTACGAGCCGTTGGACTGGAGGCTCGAAAAGAAACTCTCGTATTCCTTGGCCTGTTCTTCAGTAGGTTCCTCCCCCTTCTGGAGCCTTCCCTGCATCGCCTTCTCCAACTCCTGAATCTGAGTCTGGAGCTCCGCGAGTTCCCGATCATCGCCGGAAGCGGAAATGGCCCTTCTAAGAGCCTGATACTCATCGGTTCGAGCTAGAGCCTGTCCCAACCGCCCCGCCATCTCCATAATCTCTTGCATTCTATTCCTCTCGTTGAAAACACTTCATAAGATCCACCAAACTCTAGCTTGAGGCTACCCCCAAAATCACCCTTTCCCGGCCCGCCAGATCGGGACGTACCGATATCGTCTGGAACGCTCCTGTGCCCTCGAGGGCTGTCACCATCCTTTCGCCTTGACCCTCGCCGATCTCGGCGGCGAACAGCCCACCCGGGTTCAGAAACCTAGGTGCGCCCTCAACCAGGGGGAGAAGGATGTCCAAACCCTCGGGCCCTGCGAACAGGGCTCCGTGGGGCTCCCAATCCAGGACCTCGGGTTGGAGGGATTCTCGGTCCTCTTCAGCGATATATGGGGGATTCGATACAATGACGTCGAACCGCTCCTCCCCTCGGAGGGGTTCGAAAAGTGTGCCCTCTCTGAACTCCACAGAATCCGTGAGGTGATGGTCTCCTGCGTTCTCCAAAGCCAGCGTCAGGGCCTGAGGAGAATCATCTGTAGCGACAACCCTGCTAAAAGGCCCTTCTTTCAGAAGCGAGAGGGCCACCACACCCGTTCCGGTTCCTACGTCTAGACCGGTCAATCCATCACCACGA
>JABDNZ010000420.1 GCA_013043565.1 Gemmatimonadota bacterium
GTCGTAGGCTGCCCCGGGGACTCCCAGCTCTCTTTCGGCCACTCCCAACCAACAGAGAATGGCCGGATCGGACGGATTCTCCTCCAGGGCTTCGGAGAGGCGAGTGGCCATGCCCTCCCAATCCCCCTCCTCTCCCAAATCCAGAGCCCGCTTGAGGAGGTCCTCCGTGTCCATGCTCAGGCTCCGAACTTCGCCAGCCGACTGGCATGAGCCAGGGCGAGGGTCATGAGGTGTTTTCCTTCGAAGGTCCCCAGATCGCCCGTCCGACAACCCGTCTCTCCGAAGCGGCCTGCGGTAGGTCTCGCCCAGGGGGACGCCATCAGAACTGCAAGGGAATGCCAGGAATGGGCTTTGTAGGTGGCAGGCGTGGAGTGATCCCCTGTCACCACCAGAACCTCCGGCCCCAGTTCCTGAATCTGTCCGACGAGTGGGTCCACGGATTCGATGGCTTGGACCTTGGCGTCGAAGTCGCCGTCCTCACCTCGAGAATCGGTGTACTTGAAGTGGAGGAAGAAGAAGTCGTAGTCATCGAAGTATTCCTCCAGCAGGGAAACCAACTCCGTCGGTTCGGCCGGTACCCCCCTCACATCCATTCCCACCAGTCGCGCCACTCCCCGGTACATCGGGTATTGGGCTATGGCCACCGCCTTCAACCCGTAACGATCCTCGAAGCTGGGGAATCCCCCGTAGGCAGCGAACCCCCGGGCCAGCACACCCGTCACGACCTTCTCGTCCGCCAGGATCACCTGAATCTGGTTCAGCACGTTTTGCATGAGCCCGGCGCTCCTCTCCGATTCAGGGTCCAGAGCCACCACGGGAAGAGGGGGGACCCCGGTATCCTGCGGGTCTGTATCGGAGAGATCAGCCTTCAGGCCTTCCCCTCTCAGGATCAGGACCGCCCTGTGCTCCTTCTCGTGGTCGAGGAAGACCTGAACTCCATCGGGAGGAACCAAGGCTTCCCGGACTTTTTCCACCACCCGCCTCCCTTCCTCGTCCGGGGGCCGGCCAGCTCGCCGATCTTGAACGAGTCCCTGGGAATCCAGGGTGGCCAGGTTCAGTCGAGCCGCCAGGTCCCCCGGCTGAAGGTCGAACCCCACGCCCAAGGCACTCAGAGCTCCTCGGCCCACGATGTATTCAGCCGGGTCGTAGCCGAACAAGGAAAGGTGCCCGGGGCCACTTCCCGGTGTGATCCCAGGAAGGACCGGCACCAAAGCACCCAGGGAGCTCTTCGCCGCCAATGCGTCGAGGCTCGGGGTTTTGGCTGCTTCCAGCTCGGTGAGGCCGGACTCCGGGTGAGGAAGGCCTCCGAGACCATCCAGCACGAACAGAACAATCTTCTTCCCTTCCCCACCACGCTCCACCAAGGCATCGGGAAACCGGATCTGCGACATAGGTCGGAACTCTTCTCTTTCGGGAAACGAGGACCCCGCCACACCCGGGCAGGACGGGGGAAAATAAACCGGCCGGGTGCGTGAGCCAATCGGCATTGCCATGGCCGTGCATCACACCCTAGGATGCCCTTGTTTCCAGCCGCCCCTGGATCCGGCTGTTTTGTCCGGACCCCGACCCAAAGACCCGAACGGAGACGAGAGCACACCGTGAGATATACTCCCTTCAGAATGGAACGATGGCAGTCCACCTTCGAACACCGCGTTGCCATCAATCTCTCGGAGAGCGGTGTCCACCCCCTCACAACCGCAGAGCTGCTGGAGCTGGCAGGGGTGGAGGAGGGGGTGCAGGACATCCGCCTGGGGTACGGGCAGTCCAACGGCAGCGACGACCTCCGTGACCGAATCGCTGCCCTTTACCCCGGAGCCACCGAGGCCTCCGTGCTGGTGACGGTGGGGGGGGCGGAGGCGAACTTCGTGGGCCACTGGCATCTCCTCGAGTCCGATCGGGCCGGGGCGGTCATGCTTCCCAACTACATGCAGGTCCCCGGAATGGTGGAGAACTTCGGCGCACCCGTCATGCCCTTCCATCTCCGGGAGGAGACCGGATGGCAGCCCGACCTGGACGAGTTGGAGGGCGCTTTGAAAGCCGGGGCGAACTTTATCCTCGTGACCAACCCCAACAACCCGACCGGGGCATGCCTCACCCAGGACTCCATGCAGGGGATCGTGACTCTCGCCGACCGTTTCGGAGCTTGGATCCTGGCAGACGAGGTCTACTGCGGAGCAGAGGTGGCCGGGGACGAGACCCCCTCCTTCTGGGGACAGACCGACCGGGTCGTCATCACCAACTCCCTCTCGAAAGCCTACGGCCTACCCGGGCTTCGGTTGGGGTGGGTCGTGGCACCCCCCGATCTCATCCAGGACCTTTGGGGCCGGACAGATTACACCACGATCTCCCCCGCCACCCTGTCGGACCACCTCGCCAGGATAGCCCTGGACCCCGAGACAAGGGCCAAGATCATGGCTCGGACCCGGGGCATCATTCGGGAGAACTTCGGAACGATGAAGGAGTGGATCGACAGTCAGGGAGGCCTGTTCAGCTATCGGCCACCGGATGCCGGGGCCATTTGTTATATGCGGTACCGGTCCGAGGTGAACTCATCCGCTTTCGCGGAGAAGCTTCGGGCGGAAAAGGACCTGCTGGTCGTCCCTGGCGATCACTTCGGAATGGACCATTATCTCAGGATCGGGTTCGGAAACCCCCGGGATGAGTTGGTGGACGGACTCGGACGGATCTCCGAGGCCTTTGGGGAGATTGGGAACTGACCCATCAGGAGGTGTGTTCCCGGAACCGCCAATACCCTAAGCTTCCCCGGAGTTTCGCTTCCGTCTGCCCTTTGCTCCAAAACCCTTGCGGAAGACCGAGGCAGGCCCATGCCGCCCCAAGATGTCCTTAGAGACCTCGAGCTTCTCTTCCAATCTCGGTATGGCTTGATCCATATCGACACAGACGAGGCCGATCGGGCCCTCTCACTACTCCAGCACGTCGCCGACAGAATCTCTACCCCGCTTTTCACCTGGTCCCGCATTGATGGAATTCAAAGGGTAGGCTGGGAAGGAAGCATCTTCCAGACCAAAGACGCGCAGAAGGCCATGGCCCACGTGACCGCGGCCAACATCCCGGCCATCTACCACTTCCATGGGGTTCAAAAGCCACTCGAGTCCGACGACATCTTTTTGGCCCAGTTGAAAGCGGCAATCAAAAAGCTCGAAGGGGTGGTCGGTGCCATCGTTTTCACCGGGTCGGCCCTCGTCCTCCCCCCCGAGCTGGATCCGATGGCCGCCACGGTGGTCCTACCCACCCCCGGTGAGGAGGAGTACCGGAGCCTTTTGTCCAATCTTCTTCGGGACTTGAGCCATCGGCAGTACGTCGAGGTGGATCTTTCGAAAGAAGAGACGGCCGGACTGCTGAAGCACCTGTCCGGACTGACTCTCATGGAGGCGGAGAAAATCCTCACCAAGGCCATCATCGAGGATCACCGCCTGACCCCGGAAGACATCCAGCATGTTATCAATGCGAAAAAGTCGGTGGTGGAGAGGGAGGGGCTCCTCGAGTACTATCCCATCGAACAAACCCTGGCAGACGTAGCGGACCTGACGAACCTGAAGGAGTGGTTGGAAAAGCGGAAGAACGTGGTGGCGAACCCGATGGGGGCAGAGGAATTCGGCCTTTCGTTTCCCAGGGGGGTGCTCCTTCTGGGGGTACCAGGGTGCGGGAAGAGCCTCTGCGCAAAGGCGGTCTCTTCGGAGTGGGGGCTCCCTTTGCTCAAGTTCGACACCTCCAATCTCTACAACAAGTACATCGGAGAGAGCGAGAAGAACTTCAAGCGGGCGATCCGAGCCGCCGAGCGAATGGCTCCCGTTGTCCTATGGATCGACGAACTCGAGAAGGCATTCGCCGTGGGTGGCACAGAGGACGGCGGAGTGTCTCAACGAATCCTCGGGAGTTTCCTGAGTTGGATGCAGGATCGGACGGGTGAGGTGTTTATCGTCGCTACCGCGAACGAGATCGATCGCCTTCCTCCAGAGTTTCTCCGGAAGGGTCGTTTTGACGAGATCTTCTTCGTGGACCTGCCCGACCGGGAAACCCGTAGGGAAATTTTCCGAATACACCTGGCCGCACGAGGCCAAGAACCGGAACGATTCGATCTACATCACCTATCGGACCTTTCGGAGGAGTTCACTGGATCGGAGATCGAGGAGGTGGTCGTTTCGGGGCTGTATACTGCATTCTCCGATCCCCACCAACTCACTACGGAAGACCTGGAGCGGGAGATCGGCAGGACCGTCCCGTTGGCAGTCACCATGTCCGAGAGGATCGGCGCCCTCAGGGCCTGGGCTCAAAGCAGAACCGTCCGCGCCAACTGAAACCCGACTGGATCAGGCCGGCTCGATACACTCCGGGGTGTCGTTCCTGGGGGAATTGACGATCGGGCTCACCGGGTAGGCTTGGAGCCCTTCCCCATTGGGGCGAAGGAGCGCCTGGAGATCCGCCTGCGTTGCCTCCGGGTCAAGCCACCGGTCGTAAACACCGGCGGGTAGGATGACCGGCATCCGCGGGTGAATCCCCCGAATCTCCGGTACCGCTTCAATCGTCAGGATCGTAAACGAGAAGACCGGACTGCCGTCACCGGGCTTCCACTTTTCCCACAGTCCGGCCATGGCGAATGGGGTCCGGCCCTCCCGGTGGATCCAAAAGGGAACTTTGGACCCCTTGGCCCCCTCACCTCCTTCCACCTTTTTCCACTCAAAAAACCCGTCGGCAGGCACGAGGCAACGACGCCTCTGGAAAGCACTCCTGAACGCCGGTTTTTCCGCCACCGTTTCCGCTCTTGCATTGATCATCCGATTCCCGATGGCTTTTTCCTTCGCCCAGGAAGGGATCAATCCCCACCTCAAGAGTCCCATACGGCGACCGTTGTCGTCTTCAGCGATCACCGGAGCATCTTGGGTGGGAGCAATGTTGAAGCGGGGCAGGTATTCGAACTCGGGGGGAAGCACATCGAACGAGTCCACGAGGTTCGAGAGGGGTACCGAGAGGGTGTACCGACCGCACAAAGGACTGGTTCCTAGCGGCCGGCGAAGCCGATGAGGCTGGCGAAACCGGCTGCGAAGGTACCTGCCTCATCCCGGCTCTGAAGCACACGAAGAGGTGGGACGCCCACCGCCTCCGACAGGACCCGGACATTCACCAGCGAGATCAGCTCCAAATCGTCCAGGCGGATCTGGTCCCACTCCCCGGCCGGCCTGGACCTGAACTGCTCGTAGGCTCGATCGAGGACTCCCAGGGGCGTACCCAGCGGAAGGGGGATATGAAAGACCCTCGCACTCAAACCGAAGCGGGAGGCCACTTCTCTCCAGGGTCGTCCGCCCCGTCGGAGTCCCACCAGGGCGTCCGCCGAAACCCCGGCCCTCCTGGAGAGGAACAGGACCACGGGCACCTCGTCGGCCGACAGCTCCCAATCCCCCAGGATCGTGACCTCCTCTACCGGAACCTCGAAGTGCTCCGCAATCATCTTGAAAAAAGCCCCCCGGACAACCGGACCTACCTCCTGACCCACGGCGGCGGTCGGAGAAATGCCCAGAGCCAACAACAGGACGATCAAGAGTCTCGAGGTTCCGACGGGCGAAGGTGCTTTCAAGAGAACTCTCCTGGAGGACACTTGAAACAGGGACACTTAACAAATAGGCGCCAACCGCTCCGGGAGCAATCCAAAAAAACCACTGCCACTATGGCAGGTGTTTCTTCCGAAACCTGGCACGAACCTTGAGACATGGATCAGCGGGTGGAGGGGAAGGAGACGGAGGGGGTTTTGGACGCGGAGAGGGAGGGAACGATGACCGAGCACGAGAATGATACCAGACTACCGGATCAGCTACGAGAGCCGACCGGCTTTGAGCACGACGAGGCGGGGGCGCCCATGGGGAAGGGCGACCTGGTGGTGGATCTTTCCGGGATCACGGAGCTCAGTCTCGCCAGCCTGGCAATGCTGCTAACCGCCCAACAGAAGGCAGAGAAAGAAGATAGGGACGTCTGGCTGGCTGGGGTCCCCCTCCATCTCTGGAAGGCCCTGAACGCCATGGGCCTGGGGAGGTTCTTTAAACCTTTTCCCGTCTCCGGAG
>JABDNZ010000424.1 GCA_013043565.1 Gemmatimonadota bacterium
TTCAACGGATCAACGCCAGGGAGGAAACGTTATGGAGAGCCGCCGAAGGTTCCTGAAGACCACGGTTGCGGCGTCGGCCGGCCTGGCTCTGCCCCTTTCTGGTTGCGGCCCCGAAGCGGAGGGGTCGACCCAAGGGGAGGCGGCCCCGCAAAACGGACCGGCCGGGTCGAGCACCGGGACGATCGAGCTGGGTGTCGCCAGCTACTCACTCAGGGAACTGAGCCGGGCCGAAGCCATCGCAGCCGTCCAAGCTTTGCAGACACCGTATGTCTGCATCAAGTCCATGCACCTTCCCTACGAGAGCGGTCCACAGGAGTTGGCCACGGGTCGGGCGGAGTTCGAGGCCGCCGGCCTGACCATCGTAGGAGGGGGGGTCGTCACCCTCCAGCAGGATGATGACGACGACATCAGGCGGTATTTCGAGTACGCAAAGGCATCGGGCATGCCCCTCATGGTCATCGCGCCATCGGCTGCCACCCTGCCCCGCATCGAACGGTTCGTGATGGAGTACGACATCGCCGTAGCCATCCACAACCATGGGCCCACCGACGTCCATTTCCCTGGACCCGGGGACGCCCTCCCCATCATCCAGGACATGGATCCCAGGGTCGGCGTCTGCGTGGATCTGGGGCACACCACCCGGACCGGGGTGGACATCGTGGAAGCCATCGCGGAAGCAGGAGATCGGGTCCTGGATATCCACGCGAAGGACCTGAAGGATCTCCTGGTGGCGGAGAGCCAGTGCATCGTTGGCGAGGGCGCCATGCCTTTCCCCGAAATCTTCCAACATCTCGTGGCCATGGACTACTCCGGCTACGTCAACCTCGAGTATGAGATCGACGCCCAAAACCCGCTTCCTGGGATGTTGCAGTCCTTCTCCTATATGCGTGGGGTCCTTGCCGGCTTGGGAATCGCAGAGGGCCAGTGATGTCTAAAGTTTCGGGCTCGCCGACGACTTTGGCGGTCGGGCACGCCTATGCCAGGGCAGGCCTCCTGGGGAATCCGTCCGACGTCTACCACGGACGGGTTCTTTCCGTCGTTCTCCGGAACTTCCAGGCGACGGTCTCCCTGGAAGAGTCGTCCGATCTCAGGATCGAGTCCCATGCCCTCGAGGAGGATGTATTCCACGACATGGAGGACCTGGCCGATTCCGTGAGGCGCCAGGGGTATTACGGAGGGCGGCGCCTCATCAAAGCCACCGTCAAGGTATTCCACGAATACTGCAAGGAAGCAGGTCACACGCTCCCGATTCGCAGCTTCACGGCCCGCTACCGCTCCTCCATTCCTCGCCAAGTCGGTTTGGCCGGATCCAGTGCGATCATCACCGCCACCCTCCGGGCCTTGATGTCGTTTTTCCAGGTGGAGATACCGCTGGCGATTCAGCCAAACCTGATCCTCTCCGCCGAGTTCGACGAGCTGGGCATCACGGCCGGACTCATGGACCGTGTCGTTCAGGTCTTCGAGGGCCTCGTGTACATGGACCTTTCCACGGAGTTGATGGGAGAGAGGGGTCACGGGGCCTATGAGTCGATGGATACCGAGGTGCTACCCAGAATGTACCTCGCTCATCACCCGACCCCAACGAAGGTGTCCGGCCAACTCCACAGCGATCTCAGAACGAGATGGGAGCAGGGAGACCAGGAGGTCCGGGATACCGTCGAGCGCATCGCGGACCTGGCGAGCGAGGGACGGTCGGCGCTGTTGGCCGGAGACCATGAAACGTTCTCTTCCCTCATGAACGAGAACTTCGCGCTGAGGCAGCGCATCATGCAGATCTCGGAGTGGGATCTCGCCGTGGCGGCGGCGGCACGGTCTCTCGGCGCGTCGGCCAAGCTCACCGGGTCGGGGGGAGCCATCATCGGCGTGGTCGAGACCGAGGACATGTTCGACGAGGTGAGGGAAAAACTCGATGCCCTGGGAGCCAAGGTTGTCGAGCCGGTGACGACCTGAGGAAGCGACGATGATTCGGAAAGCCGTCATCCCTGCTGCCGGAGCCGGCACCAGGCTGCTACCGGCCACAAAGGCCCAGCCCAAGGAGATGCTCCCCATCCTGGACACGCCGGCCATCCAGTATGTCGTCCAGGAGGCAGTCGACTCGGGGATCCAGGACATCCTCATCGTCACGGGCCGGGAAAAGCGGGCCATCGAAGACCACTTCGACCGGAACCACGAGCTGGAGTCACACCTGGCCAGGAGGGGTGAGGAAGATGCCCTTGGCTCCATCCGGGAGCTGGGAGAGTCCGCCAGGATCCACTACATACGGCAGCCGACTCAGGCTGGGTTGGGAGACGCCGTTGGCCTTGCCCGGGCTTTCGTCGGAGACGAGCCCTTCGCGGTTCTTCTGGGAGATTCGGTGATGGACGCCCCGGTGCCGGTGACTATGCAGCTCATGGAAGCGTATGAGCAGCATCGACGATCCGTCATTGCGGTCGAATCGGTCCGACCCGACCAGGCCGGACGGTACGGCATCGTGGAAGGCACTCCCATGGGGCCCCGGGAGTTCGCCATCGACCGGCTGGTGGAGAAGCCTCGACCTGGCGAGTCCGACTCCAACCTTGCCATCGCCGGACGCTACGTCCTGACATCGGACGTCTTCGACGCCCTCCGCACCACAAGACCTGGCCGGAACGAGGAGGTCCAGCTCACGGACGCCCTGGCGAGCATGTTGGGGCATCTCCCCATGGTGGCCGTAGCCATCGAGGGCAAGCGCTTCGACCTCGGAAACAAGCAGGACTACCTGAGGACCGTTCTGGCTTTTGCCCTTATGCGTGAGGAATACGCCGAAGTGGTTTGGGAGGCGGTAGCCTCCCTGCGGGCCGAAAAGGGTGAATCGTGACCCACCACCTCCGCCCGCCTCACGATTCTACCCACCTACTCCATCGCCTCTGGGTCCGCGTGATTCCCCTCCTTGCCGTGATTGCCCTGGCCGGGTGCCGGCCGGATGAGGGTGGCCGGGTTCTGAAGCTGGCCCATGCCCTGGACACCTCCCACCCCGTCCACCTGGCCATGGTTCACATGGCCGACCGGGCCGACGAGCTCTCCGGCGGCCGAATGAGAATCGAGATCCACCCCAGCGGACAGCTGGGGGAGGAGCGGGAGCTCATCGAGATGCTCCAGATCGGGAGCATCGCCATGACCAAGGTCTCCGCCAGCCCTCTGGAGTCTTTTGTGCCGGAGATGGGCATCTTCTCGATTCCTTATCTCTTCCGTGACCAGGATCATCTCTGGCAGGTGGTTGACGGGGACATCGGACGGAAGCTTCTGGCCGCCGGAGTCGACTATAACCTGAGGGGCCTGGGTTACTACGACGCCGGCCCCCGCAGTTTCTACACCACGAACACACCGGTTCGGACCCCGAACGACCTGGCCGGCCTCAAGATCCGGGTCCAGCAGAGCAATACTTCCGTTCGCATGGTTCGGGTGTTGGGTGGATCGGCTACGCCCATCGATTGGGGTGAGTTGTATTCGGCACTGCAGCAGGGGGTCGTGGACGGGGCGGAAAACAACCCTCCCAGCTTCTTCCTCTCCCGGCACTACGAGGTATGCCGCTACTACACGCTGGACGAGCACACCTGGGTGCCCGACGTACTCCTCATCAGCACCCACGTGTGGGACGACCTGACCCTCCAGGAGCGGGAGTGGCTGCAGGAAGCGGCTGACGCCTCCGTGACGGAGCAGCGGAGATTGTGGCGAGAGTCGACGCTGGAATCCCTCGACCGGGTCAGGGCTGCGGGGGTGGAGATCATCCGACCGGACAAGGAAGCCTTCCGGAGGGCCGCCGAGCCCATGTTCGAGGACTACCGGGGCACACCCACCTACGAGCTTCTTCAGGCGATCCAGGAGGTCCGCTGATGGCCCGGTGGCTCGCCCGGGTCACCACCCACGTGGAGCAGGCTTTGGGCTGGATCCTGGTGGGTCTCATGAGCGTCATGGTGGTGGACGTGACCTGGCAGGTGACATCCCGATTCGTGTTCAGGTCCCCCAGCTCGTTCACGGAGGAGCTAGCAGGCTTCCTCCTTATTTGGATCGGACTGCTGGGGGCCGCATACGGGGTCCGGACCCGGGCCCATCTCGGAATCGACCTCCTCGTCGAACGGATGGGTGGAGGGTGGAGGAAGGCCGCAGAGACCCTGGCCCACCTCCTCGTGGTCTGCTTCGCCCTCGCCACCATGGTTGGGGGCGGACTCTGGCTGGTCCGCCTGGCTTTTCGGCTGGAGCAGGTTTCAGCGTCCCTGGGTGTCCGCATGGGGTTCGTCTACCTGGCACTCCCCCTCTCCGGAGTCCTGGTGTCTCTCTTTTCCCTCGAGGCCCTGGCCCGGACCGTCAGCAGCATCGATTCGGCCGAGGAAGCCGTGGGACCGAAGCCGGCCCCCGGGGGGTCTGACGGAGCCGAAACCTGATGGACGGCCCCATCCTCCTTCTGGGCGGTTCTTTCCTTGCCTGTCTCGCCATCGGGGTTCCCATCGCGGTGAGCATCGGGATCGCCACCGTGGCCACCATGCTTTTGGCCATGCCTGCCGCGCCGGCCCTCACCACGACGGCTCTCCGCATGGCAACGGGTATCGACAGTTTCGCCCTGTTGGCCATCCCCTTCTTCATCCTCTCGGGGCAGCTGATTTCGCAGGGAGGCATGGCCCAACGATTGGTGGACTTTGCCAAGGCATTGGTGGGAGGGTTTGCCGGGGGTCTGGCGTTCGTGAACATCCTGGCCAGCATGTTCTTCGGCACCATCTCCGGGTCGGCCGTGGCGGCGACCTCTGCGGTCGGCGGGTTCATGATTCCCTCCATGGAGAAGGAGGGATACGACCGAGAGACCAGCGTAGCCGTGACCATGACCGGTTCCGTGACAGGGCTCCTCATTCCACCCAGCAACATCTTGATCGTTTACTCCCTGGCCAGCGGAGGCGTGTCCATCGCGGCTCTTTTTCTGGCCGGGTACGTGCCCGGCATTCTCCTGGGGCTGGGGCTCATGGTGGTGGCGGGACTCATCGCTCGGCGAAGGGGGTACCCCATAGCGGGCCCCTCGAGCTGGGGCGAGGGCATCCGGGCCTTTTTCCGAGCCGCTCCCAGCCTGCTTCTCATCATCATCGTCATGGGCGGCATCGTTGCCGGAATTTTCACGGCAACCGAAGCCTCGGCCATCGCCGTGGTCTACTCCCTCCTTCTTGCGGTCGTGGTCTACAGAGAGGTCCAAATCCGGGACTTACCGGAGATCCTCCTCAAGTCCTCCGAGACCACGGCTATCGTCATGCTCCTCATCGCCACATCCGTGGCCATGTCGTGGATCCTGAGCTATGAGAACATTCCGCAAGATCTCACGGCTTTTCTTCTGAACCTCACCGAGAGCCGGGTGATGATTCTGTTGCTCATCAACCTCCTGCTCCTGGTGGTAGGCACGTTCATGGACATCACACCGGCGGTTTTGATCTTCACGCCCATATTCCTGCCGGTGGCGGCCGAGTTGGGAATCAGTCCTCTTCACTTCGGCATCATGATGGTGCTGAACCTGTGTATCGGACTTTGCACACCCCCGGTGGGATCCATCCTTTTTGTGGGATGTGGGATCGGGAAAACCACCGTGCCCAAAACGTCGAAAGCCCTCCTGCCCTTCTACGCGGTCATGGTCCTGGTGCTCTTCTTGGTGGTGTACCGGCCGTGGCTCAGCGAGGGACTGCCGGTGGCATTGGGTTATGGAGTATAGCCCCGTTCATCTCGGGCACTCGAGGAATGACGACAAGAGGAGACATGGTGAAATCGCTCTCGCTCACGATTGGGATGGGGATCGTATCAAGCGTATTGATGGCCTCAGCGGTGGTACCGGCAACGGCTCAGGCCCCGCCTACCGAAACCCTGCCTTCGGCCCAGGCCTACCAACCCACCTGGGAGTCCCTCGATAGCCGGCCCATGCCCAAATGGTTCGAGGAAGCCAAGTTCGGAATCTTCATCCACTGGGGGGTTTATTCCGTCCCCGCTTGGATCAGGGTGACGGAAGGCAAATACGCCTCGTATGCCGAGTGGTATTACGCTCGGGTCATGGGGGAGCTGAAGGGTGACGAGGACTTTCACGAGAAGACCTTCGGCGAGGACTTCGAATACCGGGGTTTTGCTCCCATGTTCACGGCCGAGCTCTTCGAGCCGGATCTCTGGGCGAGCCTCTTCGCCGAGGCAGGGGCCCGCTATGTCGTCCTCACCAGCAAGCACCACGACGGTTTTTGCCTGTGGCCCACCGAGAGCCCGTTCAAGGCGAATTGGAACAGCATGGACGTGGGCCCCAAGCGGGATCTGGTGGGTGACCTCACGGATGCCGTACGGGCCCAGGGCCTCCGGATGGGTCTGTACTACTCCATGATCGAGTGGGAGACCAACCGGACCGGCCGGACCCCCAGCGGGCGCTTCATTCCTCAGGAAGCCATGGATCGATACGGAATCCCTCTGGACCGGTACGTGGACGATCACGTGATCCCCCAGCTCAGGGAGTTAGTCACCGAGTACCAACCCGCCGTCATCTTCTCCGACGCAGGAGAATGGGACGAGGTTGAAGAGTTCTGGAAGACGAAGGAGTTTCTGGCCTGGCTCTACAACCATGCCCCCAACAAGGACGAGGTGGTCGTGAACGACCGCTGGGCCAAGGGCATGGTGGGACAGCATGGAGACTACTACTCAAGCGAGTACCAGGACCTGGAGGGCGTGGGGACCAACCACCCATGGGAGGAAAGCCGGGGCATGGGACGTTCCTACGGCTACAACCGTGCCGAAAACATCAATCACTACCGCACTTCGAAAGAGCTGGTCCATGAGCTGATCGACGTTGTGAGCCGTGGCGGGAACCTGCTCTTGAACGTGGGCCCCACGGCCGACGGTCGGATCCCAGTGATCATGCAGCAGCGCCTCCGGGACATCGGATCGTGGCTTCGGATCAACGGCGAGGCCATCTACGGAACCCGGGGGTGGACGCCCGAGCCAAGAGCTTCGAGCGGGGCCGATGAGCGCACGCCCCGAGTGGAAGGCTCATCCCCGGACGAAAGCACCGCCGCCGTGCGCTACACCCGGAAACGGTCTGATCTCTTCGCCCACTTTTTGGAATGGCCGGACGAAGAGTTCCGGATCGACGGTCTCGGCCAGAGCGAAGGGCTCGATAGGGCTCAGGCCCCGGGCCAAATGACCGGCCTTACCGTCAGGCTTCTGGGCTATGAAGGAACCGTCGATTGGCGGATGGAGGACGGAGCTTTGTTCGTCGCTCCTCCGGTCATGGCTCCGAGCCAGGTACCCAGCCCCTACGCCTACGTGTTCAAGATCAGCGGCGGCCTGCCGACACCCCAGCGGGGAGACAACTGAACGGGCGCGGCGCCCTTCCGTCGGCCCCTATCTGCCCTCCGGCCTCGGCGTGGCGTCGGCATCGAGATCGCCCAGGGCATACTGGATCCCCGCCAGCCAGTGGCGCAGGATGGTGGGATCGGTGAAAACCTCGAACCGGTGGCCCAGGGAAGAGTAGAACACCCTCCCAGAGCCCTCCTCCCGGATCCAGCTCACGGCAAAATCCAAGTCCGCACGCTGAACCCCGTCCCGTTCCAGATCCAGACCAGCAGTATCCAGGGAAATGAGGACCCGCTGACGCTCCCGGGAGTAGGGATCGCCGAACTGATAGATCTCATCGGCGACGACATAGCGGGAGTCATCGAAGGGGGCCGTGATGGAATGACCGGCCTCTTCGATCAGGAGTGTGACCGACTCGTTCCAAGGGTGGTTTACGAAGTACCCCCCCATCATCTCTCCGAACTCGGGCCATTCGTGGAACCCGTCCGTGGCCGCGTGGAGACCGACCATCCCACCACCGTCCCGGACAAAGGCGAGGAGGCTGGCCCGAAGGGCCGGGTCACTGAACGGCTCACCCGTATTGTTGTTGAAGAGCACGGCATCGAACTCTCCGAGACGGTCGGGCTGGAAAACGGCCGTATCGCTGCTTATGACCGCTTCGAAAGCCCCGGTCCTCACACCCATCCGGGCGATGGCGAAATCCACCCAGGGAATGCTTTCATGAGCGAACCCCTTGGAAAGATTGAAGATGAGGAGGGAACGGCCCTGCCTCGCCGGTACGACGGGTGCATCGGGAAGGGCCTCTTCCATTGCGGCCTGCTGGGTTGGCGGGATCCCTGGTTCGGAGGCCGGGACATCAGCGGCGTTCGCGACATCTGCGGCGTCCGGGGCATCTGATTCCCCGCAACCTGCCAGCATCACAGCGACTCCGAGGACGGCGATCTCGGAGATGCGTGGGATCCGTTTCATTTGAATCCTCCCGGTCTTTTACTTGTCGAACTGGCCGTCGAAGGCAATGTCCGAGGGCGTGAAGTCGACGGCACGGACGAAGTCGCACGCCTCGGTGGCCCCTTCGACGCGATCCATGCCCGCGTCTTCCCACTCGACGCTGAGCGGGCCCCTGTATCGGATGACGTTCAAAGCACGGATGATGCTTTCGAAGTCGACTTCACCGCGGCCCAGGCTCCGGAACATCCAGCCGCAACGAGGATCACCGAGGTCGAGGTGGCTACCCAGGATGCCCGACTCGCCGTCGAGCTGCATTCCCGCGTCCTTCATGTGGACATGGAAAATCCGTTTGGGGAATGCCTGAATGAACTTCACCGGATCGACGCCCTGCCAGAAAAGATGGGAGGGGTCGAAGTTGAAACCGAAGGCGGAGTGGTTCTTGACCGCCGCCAGGGCGCGCCTCGTGGAATGAATGTCGAAAGCGATTTCCGTCGGGTGGACTTCGAGGGCAAACTTTATCCGGTTTTCCTTGAAGACGTCGAGGACAGGTGTCCACTTTTTCGCGAAGAAGTCGAACCCAGCCTGGATGTCGGCTTGGCTGGCAGGCGGGAAGTTGTAGACCATGTGCCAGATCGAGCTGCCGGTAAAGCCGTTGACGACAGGGACGCCGAAGTTCTTCGCCGCCCGAGCGGCGTTCTTCATGGAACGGACGGCCCACTTACGTTTGGCTTCGGGATCGCCATGGGTCTCGGCCGGGGCAAACTGATCGGTCCGAGCGTCCGTGTTTGGGTCGCAGACGAGTTGGCCCTGGAGATGGCAGCTGAAGGACCAACACCCTAGGTCATATTTCTTGAGCAGTGCCCGACGGTCGGCGCAGTATTTCTTGCTCCGGGCGGCCTTATCGATATCGAAGTGGTCGCCCCAGGTAGCCAGCTCGAGGCCGTCATAGCCCATGTCGGCAGCCATCTCACACATCTTTTCGATGGGCAGGTCGGCCCATTGTCCGGTGAAGAGCGTAACCTTGCGTGCCATGATCATCTCCTGGAGGCGAGGTGATTCAGAAGGGCGCCGTCAACTGATCTTGACCCATCTGCCTTTGGACTTCACGACCGCTTCGATGAACTTCATCCCCGCCACACCGTCGTGGACGGTGGGGAAGTCCAGGGAAAGGGGATCGGCCTTCTTTCCGGCGATGCGGGCGCGAATGGCCTCGCCGGTCCGCATGTAGAGGTTGGCGAAGGCTTCGATGTAGGCTTCGGGGTGGCCAGTGGGGATGCGGGTATTGAGGGCAGCGGCTGGCGAGGCGTCGGCGACATAGCCCGCTCCGCGCTCCCAGATCTCCTTCGGCGCGTCGATGGGTTTGACAGTGAGCTGGTTGGGATGCTCCTGGTGCCACTCCATGGAACCGTCGTCGCCATAGACCCAGATGGCGAGGTCGTTTTCATCACCGACCTGTACCTGGGAGGCGGTCAGCACGCCCTTGGCGCCCTTGTTGAACCGCAGCAGGACGTTGCCGTCGTCGTCGAGTTTTCGGCCTTTGACGAACGTGGTCAGCTCGGCGCACACCTCCCGGATCTTCAGACCGGACATGTACTCGGCGAGGTTGGCCGCGTGCGTGCCGATATCGCCCATGCACCCGGCTGAACCCGCGAGTTTGGGATCGGTGCGCCAGGTGGCCTGCGGTTGGCCGGTCTTTTCCAGCGCACGCATCAACCATCCCTGGTGGTACTGCACGATGATCTTGTGAACCCGCCCAATTCGCCCGGCAGTCACGAGGTCCCTGGCTAGCTTGACCATGGGGTAACCGGTGTAGGTGTGGGTGAGCATGAAGATCTTTCGGGATTTTCGAACGACCTCCTTCAGCGCGAGAGCCTCGTTGACGCCCATGGTCATGGGCTTCTCACAAACGACGTGAAAGCCGGCTTCGAGGAAGGCCTTGGCGATTGGGAAGTGGTATTTATTGGGCGTGGTGATCGAAACGAAGTCGATGCGTTCGCCATCCGGCTGAGCAAGCTCGCCGGGGATCATGTCCTCATACGTATCGTAGACGCGCTTCGGAGGCAGATAGAGCATCCGTCCCATCTTCCGCGACAGTCTGGGATCGATGTCGAACGCGCCGGCGACAAGTTCGATCTCGCCGTCCATTCGGATCGCCTTGCGGTGGACTTCGCCGATGAAGGCGTTCGGCCCTCCGCCGATCATACCCATGCGAAGTTTTCGGCTGAAGATTGCGTGTTTATTGGCCATGCCGATCTCCCCTCCGGTGGCGTGGCATGAAGGGATCCTGCGACCTCCGACTGCCCGCGAGTAGCGCTGTCGCTCCATTCTTGTCTGACGGACTCGCTCAATATCAGGGGGGAAAGTGAATTAGCACAAACGGGAGCGGAGCTTGCCGTGGCCATTCGTCCGAAATACGATTCGGCCTACCCCCTTCGATACCATGGGCAGTGGGCCTCCAGCCAGGCCAACCGGAGGCTGATGCAGTCCGAACCAGATCAGGAGAGAGTCATGAAGACGCGACGTCACTTCCTGCGGGACTCCAGCATCGTTGCCGGCGGGGCGCTCTTATTTCCGAGCATTGCCAGAGCGCAGGTTTCGGGGGTGCCGCCCAGCGACCAGATCCGCGTCGGCCTCATCGGCTGTAATGGGATGGGCTACTCGAACCTGCGTTCGATCCTTAAGGTGCCGGAGGTCGAGTGCGTAGCCCTTTGCGACGTGGATGCCTCCGTGCTGAACCGACGTGCCGACGACGTCGAGGGAGAAACGGGGCTCCGCCCCACCCTCCACTCCGACTTCCGTAGACTCCTGGAGGACCCGGACATCGACGCGGTGATCATCGGCACACCGGACCATTGGCACTGCCTCATGATGGTCGCCGCATGCGAAGCCGGGAAAGACGTCTACGTGGAGAAGCCCCTCGCCAACTCCATCGGTGAGTGCGGGCTGATGGTCGAGGCAGCCGAGCGATTCGGCACGGTGGTGCAGGTTGGGCAATGGCAGCGTAGCGGTGACCATTGGACCGAAGCTGCTGAGCATGTCCAGTCTGGGGCTATCGGGCGCATCCGCCTCGTGAAAGCTTGGGCTTATCAGGGCTGGATGGGGGCCATACCCGTGTTACCCGACGAACCGGTCCCGGATGGGGTCGACTACGACATGTGGCTCGGGCCGGCACCCGCCCGGCCGTTCAACCCAAACCGCTTCCACTTCAACTTCCGCTGGTACTGGGACTATGCGGGTGGGCTGATGACCGACTGGGGCGTGCACATGATCGACATGGTGCACTACGCCATGGGCAACGCCGGCCCGAAGGGGATATCAGCCAATGGAGGTAAGTTCGCCTATCCCGACGACGCGTCCGAGACCCCTGATACGCTGCAGGCGACGTACGAATTCGACGACTACTCCATGCTCTGGGAGCACGCCACCGGCATCGATCTCGGTCCGTACCAGCGCAACCACGGGGTCGCGTTCATCGGAAACCTGGGCACGGTCATCGTCGACCGGGGCAAATGGGAGGTCCTGCCGGAGGTCGAGACCATCGAGGGCCAAGAGCAGTTCATGACGACTCCCCTTCCCACCCAACCCAGAAGGGACGACGGGGGCCTCGACGCCCACATGGTGAACTTCGTCGAGTGCATCAAAACCCGGGAACAGCCCAAGTGCCACACCGCGGTCGCCGCCCGTGCGGCATATACGGCCCATCTCGGCAACATCGCCTTCAAAACGGACCGGCGGCTGACATGGGACGACGCCACCCAGTCCTTCCCCAACGATCCGGAAGCGAACTCACTGCTCTGGCCTGCGTATCGCTCTCCCTGGACGCTCCCAAGAGGATGAGACTGGAGATGAGCCTACTGATGAGCCTACAGATGGGTCTCCTGATGAGCCTCCATCGAGGTCGGCTCCTCGCCCTCTTCCTCACGCTGCTGGTGACGGCCACCGGTTGCGAAGGCCGGGAAGAGGCGGGCGATGCGTCCGGGGCGATTGGATCCGAGCAGATCTCCGAGGCTCCAACCCAGCGTCCCGAGGAAACCGAGGTGTGGGAACCGGAGCCGAGGGTGGTGAGGTCGCTTGGGGGGGATTCGCCTCCTTCGGACGCGACAGTCCTCTTCAGCGGGACCGACCTCATGGCATGGACCCATGAGGATGGGCGAGAGGCGGAATGGGTGGTCGAGGACGGCGTGATGACCGTCGCGCCGGGAACAGGGAACATCCAGACCCGCCAGGGCTTCGGCGACGTCCAGCTCCACATCGAATGGCGCACGCCGGCAGAGATCGTCGGTGACGGCCAGGGACGAGGCAACAGCGGTGTCTTCCTCATGGGAAGGTACGAGCTGCAGGTCCTCGATTCCCATCAGAACCGGACTTACTCAAATGGGCAGGCGGGCTCCATCTACAAGCAGCATGTTCCCCTGGTCAACGCATCCCGGGCGCCGGGCATATGGCAGAGTTACGACGTGGTCTTCATCGCCCCCCGTTTCGCCCCCGACGGGAGTTTGGTCAGCCCGGCTTACATGACCGCCTTCCACAACGGCGTTCTGATCCAGAACCATGCCGAACTTCGTGGCCCCATGGCCTACATCGGTCTCCCGAAGTACGAAGCCCACGGCGACCGGGAGCCGCTCCTCCTCCAGGATCACTCGAACCCCGTGAGCTTCCGAAACATCTGGGTGCGGGAGATCTCGGCATCCCCCTCCTTGGAGGGGTCTTAGGAACCTCGCTTCCCAGAAGCCCCCCATTCCCGGACCGACACGAATGACCAGACACACCAAGTTCTTCCTATTCCTGCTCGTCGCCACTACCGCCTGTTCGGCACCGGCCGAGATCAGGCCTTCCGCTCTGTTCAGCGATGGTGTCGTCCTCCAGCGGGACGCCGAAATCCACGTGTGGGGAACGGCTCGCCCCGGCGCCAGAGTGGAGGTGGCCCTGGGAGACGGAGAGGCGGTTTTCACCACCGACGCGGACGGCCATTGGTCCGTTTCCTTTCCTGCCATGGAGGCCGGAGGCCCTCATGAGTTGGTGATCACCGGTTCCGGTTACGAAGGGCGTATCCGAGACGTAATGATCGGCGACGTCTGGGTCGCGTCAGGGCAATCCAACATGGAGTGGCCCGTCTCGGCATCGGCCGACGCGGAGGCGGAGATCGCCTCGGCGAACGACCGGCTGATCCGGCACTTCAAGGTTCCGCATGTCTGGGCGGAATCGCCCGTGGATACCGTGGTGGGTGGGCCGTGGACCTATGCCGTCCCCGAGCAGGTGGGGAGTTTTTCCGCCGTCGCATATTACTTCGCCCATGAGCTCCGAGAGCACGTCGATGTGCCTATCGGGATCCTCAACACCTCCTGGGGTGGCAGCCGGATCGAGCCGTGGATGACACCTGAGGCGCTGGGATACGACCAGGCTCAGGTTCAAGCCGTGTTCGACGCGGAACGGGAGGTCGTAGAAGAGGCCCTGGCGGCAATAAGGGAACGGGTCGGATCGGTCCCACTGGAGGACGAGGGACTGGTGGACGGGCAGGCGGTCTGGGCCGAGCCGGATCTGGATGAGTCAGACTGGACCTCGATTGCCGTCCCCTCGCCTTGGGAGACCCAGGGGTTTCAGGGCATCGACGGGGTCGCGTGGTACCGAGCCTCATTCGACCTGACGGCAGACGAAGCCGCCAGCGGAGCGTTGTTGGGCCTCGGCCAGATCGATGACTCTGACCGCACCTGGGTCAACGGATCCGAGATCACCGGCCCGGTCGAAGCGTGGAATGTCCCGAGGGAATACCCCGCTGAACCTTCCCAACTGCGAGAGGGAAGAAACGTCATCTCGATCCGCGTGGAAGACACGGGCGGGAATGGGGGTATTGTCGGCTCGCCGGACCAGCTTTTCGTTCAGGTTGGATCTGAGCGCCGTCCCCTTGCGGACAGTTGGGCCTTCCGACTCGGGGAGGTACGCGTCCCTGGGACCCCGAAGAACCGGGTACCTCTGGTGCTCTACAACGCAATGATCCATCCGCTCCTGCCCTTCCCCATCAAGGGCGCGATCTGGTACCAGGGCGAATCGAATGCGAACGCTGAGTCTGCATTCGTTTACCGGGACCTCTTCCCTTCCATGATCGAAGATTGGAGAGGACGATGGGGCGTTGGGGACTTCCCCTTCCTTTGGGTCCAGTTGGCCAACTACATGGCCCCCGATCCCCAGCCGGTCGAAAGCGCCTGGGCGATGCTCCGGGAATCCCAGTCCGCCACCCTGTCGGTGGAGAACACGGGGCAGGCCGTCATCATCGACATCGGGGAAGCCGACGACATACACCCTCGAAACAAACAGGACGTGGGCCTCCGGCTCTCCCTTGCTGCGCGGCACCTAGCCTTTGGGGAGGACATCCTATACTCGGGTCCCACCTATAGCAGCCACAGCGTGGCCGGCGGCCAGATCACCATTGAGTTCGACCACACCGGACAAGGGCTCACCGGCAGAGCGGTGGACGGCACACTCGGGTCGGGCGTCCCCCTTGGTGGCTTCGCCGTGGCGGGCGCCGACGGAACGTATCGATGGGCGGATGCCCGGATCGAGGGCAGCACCGTGGTGGTCTCGAGCCCGGACGTACCGTCACCCGTCGCCGTGCGGTACGCCTGGGGCAACAATCCCGACCGGGCGAACCTCTACAACGTGGACGGACTCCCGGCCTCGCCCTTCAGGACCGACTCGTGGTGAGCCTTCCCAAACCGGGACTCGGCCCCGGCAATTCGGGGAGGTCGCGCACCCCCGGGCCTGCAGCGGGCCGTCTGTGGATCTCGATACTCCTGGTCCTCGGCTCCGCCCTCTACTTCGGCGTCGCATGCGTCGAGCCCGGGGAGAACGCAGCTGGCGGAGAGCTGCCCAACATCGTCTTCATCCTCGCTGACGACATGGGGTACGGCGACCCCGGGTCCTACAACCCAAGCTCCGGAGTCCCCACACCGAACATGGACCGGTTCGCCGAGGAGGGCATGCGCTTCACCGACGCCCATGCGCCCTCCGCGGTGTGCAGCCCAACACGCTACGGGATCCTCACCGGCCGGTACGCTTGGAGGACTTCCCTGAGGAGCGGGGTGTTGGACGGATACTCCCCTGCCCTTCTCGAAGAGGGCAGGATGACCGTGGCATCCCTTCTCCGGGGCCACGGGTACCGGACCGCTGCCGTGGGCAAGTGGCACCTGGGACTCGGATCCGGGACCCGTACCGACTACGGACAGCCCCTTCGGCCCGGACCGAACGCCGCCGGTTTCGACCATTTCTTCGGGATCCCCGCATCGCTGGATATGGTGCCCTACGTCTACGTGGAGAACGAAGGGCTCGTGGAGCCCCCGACCGACTCCGTCCCCGGCAGCGAGATGCGGCGACAGGGTGGTGGTGGCTTCTGGCGTGGCGGCCCGTCGGCCCCCGGGTTCCGCCACATCGACGTGTTACCGACTCTCACCGAAGAGGCGGTGTCCTTCATAGCCCGTCAGGAGGGATCGGAGGATCCCTTCTTCCTCTATCTCCCCCTGACGGCGCCCCACACCCCATGGCTTCCCATAGACGAGTTCGCCGGCCGGAGCACGGCGGGACCGTACGGTGACTTCGTCACGCAGGTCGACGCAACCATCGGATCCGTCCTCGGTGCCCTTCGACAGGGAGGCTTCGAAGACAACACCATCGTCTTCGTCACCAGCGACAACGGGGCCCACTGGTTGCCGTCGGACGTCGAGGAGTACGGACACCGGGCCAATGGACTTCTTCGGGGTCAAAAAGCGGATATCTGGGAAGGCGGGCACAGGGTCCCCTTCATCGTCCGCTGGCCCGGCCATATCGCCCCCGGTACGTCGAGTGCTGAGACCATCTGCCTCGTGGATCTCCTCGCCACCACGGCGGACATCATGGGGTACGCTCTCCCGAGAGACGCCGGTGAAGACAGCTATAGCATCCTCCCCATCCTCCTCGGCGAGGCGTTGGCCCTCCCCCTTCGGGAAGCCACGGTCCACCACTCCATCAACGGCATGTTCTCCATCAGACAGGGACCGTGGAAGCTCATTCTGGGTCGGGGGTCAGGCGGGTTCACCGCCCCCCAGGTCTATGAACCCGGACCTGGGGAGCCCCAGGGTCAGCTCTACAACCTCGACGATGACCCTGGGGAAGCAGTGAACCTTTACGCTGAGTACCCTGACACCGTGGAAGAACTGGCGGCGCTTCTGGAAGCCTATCGGGAATCGGGTCGAAGCGCTCCGATTCTCGGCGGAGGAGGAGGTCGTCAGGGTTTGAGCAGGAGTGGGCTTGGATGAATACGACGATCACAGGCGTCGACGCCTTCGACATCCGCTTCCCCACTTCGGAGGGGCGGCACGGATCAGACGCCATGCATCCGGATCCGGACTACTCGGCTGCTTACGTCATTCTCCGGACCGATCACCCGGACCAACTCGAAGGCCACGGTTTGACCTTCACCATCGGCCGGGGAAACGAGCTCTGCGTCGCCGCCATCCAAGCGCTGGCCCCCCTGGTGAAGGGCCTTACCATGGAGTCCATCAAAGCGGACATGGCGGGGTTCTGGCGGCGCCTTACCAGCGAGTCGCAACTCCGGTGGGTGGGGCCGGAGAAGGGGGTGATTCATCTGGCCACGGCGGCTCTGGTGAACGCGGTGTGGGACCTGTACGCCAAGGCCGAAGGAAAGCCCCTCTGGAAGCTTTTGGCCGACATGACCCCAGAGGAGTTGGTGGCCTGCATCGACTTCCGGTACATCACCGATGCCCTGACTCCGGACGAGGCGTTGGGGATCCTTCGGAAGAACGAAACGACCCGGACGCAGCGGGAGGCCGAGATGCATCGGGACGGTTATCCGGCCTACACCACATCCACCGGGTGGCTAGGGTACTCCGACGACGATATTCGAAGGTTGTGCCGGGAGGCTCTGGCGGCCGGATGGTCCCACTTCAAGATCAAGGTCGGCCAGGACCTCCAGGACGACCTGCGACGATCGGCCCTCATCAGGGAGGAGATCGGGCCGGGCCGAACCCTCATGATGGACGCCAACCAGCGGTGGGACGTGCCCACGGCCATCGCCAACATGCGCGAGCTCGGCCGCTTCGATCCCTGGTGGATCGAGGAGCCCACCAGTCCCGACGACGTACTGGGCCACGCCGCCATCGCCGAAGCCATCGCCCCCGTCGGAGTGGCTACCGGAGAGCAGTGTCAGAACCGGGTCATCTTCAAACAGCTCATGCAGGCCGGCGCCATAAGCTTCTGTCAGATCGACGCGTGCCGTCTGGGAGGGGTAAACGAAGTCCTGGCGGTTCTCTTGTTGGCGGCCAAGTTCGGCATTCCAGTATGCCCCCACGCCGGTGGAGTGGGCCTCTGCGAGTACGTCCAGCACCTGGCCATCTTCGACTACCTGTGCGTCAGCGCCTCGCTGGGGGATCGCATTGTCGAGTACGTGGACCACCTCCACGAGCACTTCATCGATCCGGTGGTCGTAAAGAACGGCAGGTACGTTCCGCCATCCGCCCCGGGGTACAGCATCACAATGAAAGCCGAGTCCATTCGGGAGTACCGGTTCCCGGACGGCCCGGCATGGGCTCATTCGGGAAGTACCTCATGAATCTGGATCGCCGCGGGTTCCTCAAGGTGATGGGCGCTGGCCTTTGTGCCGGCTCGGCAGGCTGTGGAATGCCCGATCCCGGGTCCTGGGAATCGCCTGCCAAAAAACCCAACATCATTCTATGCATGGCGGATGATCAGGGTTGGGGGGACATGGCTTACATGGGTCACCCGGATCTGATCACCCCACACTTTGACCAGATGGCAGAGGAAAGCCTGCGTTTTAATGGATTCCATTCCGCAGCCCCGGTCTGCTCGCCGACTCGAGGGAGTGTTCTGACCGGTCGCCATCCCAACAGGTT
Source organism: Gemmatimonadota bacterium (assembly GCA_013043565.1). GTDB lineage: Bacteria > Gemmatimonadota > Gemmatimonadetes > Longimicrobiales > Gaopeijiaceae > JABDNZ01. The sequence goes on from JABDNZ010000424.1 coordinate 18,162, forward strand.
CGGGTGTTTTCGCTGGGGGCATACCCTTCGGCCCCAGGAAGTAACCATCGCCGAAAGACTCAGAGAAGTCGGTTATGTGACAGGGCACTTTGGGAAGTGGCACTTGGGTCCTGTCTATGCCGGCAGTCCGGTGAACCCCGGAGCCAGTGGATTTGATGAGTGGGTTTCCTCACCCAACTTCTTTGACAATGACCCGATCCTCAGCGACGAAGGACGGGCCGTTCCCTACGAAGGGGAAAGTTCAGCTGTGACCGTTGATGTGGCGTTGGACTTCATCAACAGACACGCTCACGGCGATCGGCCCTTCTTTGCGGTGGTTTGGTTCGGCTCTCCACACGATCCGCACCTGGCGTCTGATCAAGATGCGCAGCACTACGAGGGCTTCGACGAGGAGATGAAGAACTTCCTTGGCGAAATCACCGGTATGGATCGGGCCATCGGAAAACTGCGGCGGGCCCTCAGGGAATCGGATCTCCACGAAAACACGATCCTCTGGTATTGCAGCGATAATGGAGGTTTGAGGACCGAATCGAGTGGAGGTCGTGGCAGAAAAGGATCCGTCTATGAAGGCGGGCTACTCGTGCCGGCCCTTCTCGAATGGCCCGCCAAGATCAAGGAGCCGTTCACAGCCTCTGTGCCTTGTAATACCGCCGACATCTTCCCGAGCCTATTGGACATGATCGGCGCTGAAAACACGTCGAGCGTGCCGTTGGATGGCATCAGTCTGGCACCTCTCATCTTGGGCGGGACGGAAACACGTTCCGAACCCATGGGTTTTTGGGACTACCCGGAAGCGGGCCGCAGTGTCCCGGCTGCAGCCCTCATGACCGCCCTCCTCGAGGCCCAAAAAGAAGGAAAGCCCTACCCGGAGGACGCCAGACTGGAGCTGGATGCCGGAGACATCGGGAACCAGTATCCGGAGGATACCTTCCCCGGACATTCCGCTTGGCTTGATTGGCCCTGGAAGCTCCATCGCATCGAAGAACAGACCTATGACGTGACGTTCGAGCTCTATGACCTCGCGAACGACCCTCTGGAAGAAACCGATCTCTTTGCAGGGGAAACCGCCCGGGCCGGATCCATGACCAGACAACTGGAAGCCTGGTTGCTGTCGGTCACGCAAAGCCTGAACGGCGAGGACTATTCCAGCAACCTCAGCGTATCCCCCTAGCGCATCCCGTCCAAGACCACCTGGAGCCGCCCCCGTGCCCCTGCGGCCTCCGGCCCTCCGGCGCCCGGTTCCAAAGGGTGCTGTTCGAGGGGGTCGGCCGGCACATCGAACAACCGGCCGTCGTCATACAGCTTCCAACGCTGGTCGCGGGCGAACCGGGTCCTGCCGAAGTTCCCCCATTGGGGGTCGTAGTGGCAGAACACCCATTCCCGGGGGTTCCCCGCCTCGCCCCTCAGTTGTGGCGCGAAGCTCCGGCCGTCCAGGTGCACCCCCTGGGGCGGTTGGGCACCCGTCACCGCGGCGATGGTAGGCAAGAAGTCCGTGGTGTCTACCAGGTCGTCCAGCACCAATCCGCCGGGAAGCGACCCGGGCCAGTGTGCGATGAAGGGCACCCGGGTACCCCCGTCGTCCGGGAAGCCCTTGTTCCCGGTTACCTCTCCCTGGGTGGTGGGAGAGGTGATGCTCCTGTTCGTCCCGTTGTCACCCAGGAACATCACCAGGGTGTTCTCCCTGATCCCCAACTCATCCAACTTTTGGGTGATCCGCCCAACCAGCTTGTCCACGTACTCCACCATGTCCGCGAAGAACTGTGGGTCGGCTTGGGACCGATCGCCGGTGACCCATTCCGGACTGTCCGGGGTGGGGACGAACGGGTTGTGGGGCAGGATCATGGGGTAATAGGCAAAAAACGGCCCCCCGTCCTGCTGCTCCATGAATTCCAGCAGATAGTCGGTGGCCACGTCCGGACCGTACGAT
>JABDNZ010000444.1 GCA_013043565.1 Gemmatimonadota bacterium
GAACAGCTCGACCGGAAGATCCACCAGGCCCTGAAACGCTCGAGAAAGGGCCCACTTAAAGCCAAGGAACTCGCCAAAGCCCTTGATATCCCCGCCGACGGGTATCGGGAATTTCGAAGCGTTCTTCAAGAGATGGAACGAACGGGCAGCATTTACCGCGTAAAAGGTCAGCGGTATGCCATTCCCGAAAAAATCAATCTCTCGGTGGGCACCCTCCAGGTCACTCGGGATGGGGACGGCTTTGTTGTCAGCCAGGAGAGGGGGAGGGACGTCTTCATTCCGGGGTCCCTTCTGGATTCCGCCATGGACGGAGATCAGGTCGTTGCCAGGGTGGAGGGTCGCCAGAAGGGCAAAAACCCCCGAGGCCGAATCATCAAGATCCTCAACCGGGCTCATCCGACGGTGGTGGGCACCTACCAGGAGTCCAGGAAATTCGGGTTCGTGGTCCCCCTCAACGATCGTCTTTTCAAGGATGTTCTGATCCCGGCTGGGGAGGAGGCCGAAGCCCAAGCCGGCGACGTGGTCGTGGCCCGCATCTCCGCCTACGGAGACCGGAAGCTCAACCCCATGGGGTCGATCGAGAGGGTACTCGGACCTGTGTCCGAACCGGGGGTGGACGTGCTCTCGATCCTTTTCGGGTATGGCCTCGAGCTCGAATTCCCGGAGAGGGTGGAGACAGCTGCGCAGGAAGTGGTCGAGAGACGAAGCACCGAGGACTGGAGAGGACGGGTAGACCGGACCTCTCTTCATATCTTCACGATCGACCCGGCTGATGCGAAGGATCACGACGACGCGCTTTCCATCGAAGCACGCCCGGATGGTGCCTGGGAAGTCGGCATCCACATCGCTGATGTTTCTTACTATGTCGAGAAGGGAGGTGCCCTGGACCTGGAGGCCCTCCGGCGAGGAACGTCCGTCTACCTGGTGGACCGAGTGGTCCCCATGCTACCCCATGTTCTCTCCTCGGACCTCTGTTCTCTGCGACCCGACGTGGATCGGGCTGCGGTGTCCCTTTTTGTGGTTTTGGGCCCCGACGGGGCCGCCCGCTCCCATCGTTTCGAACGAACCAGGATTCGAAGCCGTCACCGGCTGGACTACGGTCAGGTTCAAGAGGTCCTCTCAGGGCAGGGGCATATCGATGAGCGGACGGACAGGGACCTGAGGACTTTGGCGGATCTTGCCGGAGCCCTGCGCAAGAAGCGTGTCGGCCGCGGCTCGTTGGACTTCGACCTTCCTGAGGCCCGGGTGATCCTCGGGTCCGATGGCGCCCCGGTGGATATTCAGAAAGTCGTTCAACTGGAGAGCCACCGACTCATCGAGGACTTCATGCTTCTCGCCAACGAAACGGTGGCCAGAGAGGCGGCCAAGAAGAAACTCCCGATCCCCTTCCGCATCCATGAGCCGCCCGCCGCAGATCGATTGGAGGAGCTTCGCAGGTTCTTGGGCACACTAGGGTATCCCATTGGCAAGAAGAGCGTTAGGGCTAAGGACCTACAGCACGTTCTTAATAAAGTGGAAGGGCGGCCGGAGGCTGCTCTGATCTCTACGGTCATCCTCCGATCCATGGCTCGCGCCAGATACCAACCAAAGAACCTGGGGCATTTCGGCCTCGGAGCGGACACCTACACCCACTTCACCTCTCCCATCCGCAGGTACCCGGACCTCATGCTCCACCGAGTGGTCATCAGGGCTTTCGTGGAGGGGAAGCCGATTCCGCGATCCTGGGGAGGGGATGCCCTGGCTCAAGCCTCGGAACGCTCCACCGTTCGGGAGGAGCTGGCGACCGAAGCCGAGAGGGATAGCGTAGCACTGAAGAAGGCCGAGTTCATGGAGCGGCATCTCGGAGAGGACTTCACCGGGACCGTGAGCGGAGTCACGGCATTTGGCATTTTTGTGCTTTTGGACGAATACTTTGTAGAGGGCCTTGTTCACGTGAATTCCCTCATGGACGACTATTATCTTTTAAGGGAAGAAGAGTACGCCCTGGTCGGGGAGAGAACCGGCCGGAGATTCCGCCTCGGCGACCCCCTGCGGATACAGGTGAGCAAGGTGAACCGGTTGGAGCGAAAGATCGACTTTGTCCTCGCCCCGGATCCCCTCGAGTACGAAGTTTGACACCCTCCCTCGAGGGGGTTTAACGTGAATATTCCACTCACTCCCTGACTTTCGGAGGGGTATGGCTTCGGGGAACACTCTGGTCTATTTCGCCGCCGGAAGGCGCAACCCACCTGCTCTGATTCATCGATTCGGTGAGGCACACGGGTTGGAACTCCTATTGGCTGACACCCGAGAGGATGTTCTCGCCCTGCTGAACCGTTCCTTTCCCGCCTGTCTGGTCCTGGATGCCTCCGAGTCCTCGGAACAAGTGCTGGAACTCTGTGCAACGGTGAAAGCCGATGCCTTCACGTCGATCGTGCCGACGGTGGTGCTGGTTTCCACTCAAGGTGGAAACCCGGGCGAACTTCCGGCGGCAGGGCTCCAGGCCGGGGCAGATGAAGTGGTGAGTGACCTTGTCTCTGAAGAGGAGCGATCCCTGAGACTGGAGTTGGTCCTTAGGAGGGCCAGCAGGGACGTAAACGTCCACCCGACGACCCGGCTTCCGGGGACCGCCCAGATTGAAAGAGATTTTTCCGAGCGGATGTCGGAGGGGAGTCCGTTCGCGGTCTGTTATGCCGATCTGGACCACTTCAAGGAATTCAACGACCGGTACGGATACAACGTGGGGGATTCGGTCATCTACCTCACGTCGCGGATCCTTCGGGATGTAGTGAGGTCCCTGGCTCCCGGAGGTTTTGTGGGTCACATCGGGGGCGACGATTTCATTTTTGATGTGCCCCTGGACCGGCTCGAGGCCTGTTGCGACGAGGTGATCCAGCTCTTCGACGAGCTGATCCCGTACCAGTACACCGAAGAGGACCGGAAAGCCGGATACTTCCTGGGCAAAGATCGTCGAGGGACGGTCCATCGCATCCCGCTCATGACCCTTTCCATCGGCGTGGTGACAAACCTGACCCAGAAGTTCTCTCACACCGCCCAGGTCAGCGAGCTTGCAGCCGAGATGAAGCTGTATGCCAAAACGCTTCCGGGATCCGTCTACGTCGTGGACCGTCGGGGATTGACCGGTACCAGGCCCAAAGACTCGCCTCAAAACAGAGCAGAAGACATCAGGTTGGCGGCGAGGCGTTCCGACTAGACGTCGCCGCCCTATTCACCGGAACCGAGCCCTTCACCTCAAGCGAATAAGAGCCATGATCGTCGAGTGCCCAGGCTGTACGACCATCTTCCCGATTGACCCAAAAAAGATCCCTTCCGGGGGCATCAACACCCGCTGCAGCAAATGTAGCGAGGTGTTCTTCATCGCCGAGCCGGAACCGGAGGCCGAGGTCTCTCCCCCCGAGAGTCCGATCATGGCCCCCGAGGAGCCGGCATCGACTCCGGCAGCCCCTTCCGAACCCGATGCGGCCACGGCGGAGAGCGTCGACGGAGAGACCCCGGGTGCAGAGTATGCCGAGACAACATCGGACGTAGGTGGTGAACCTTTCCAGGCGACGGAGCCTACGTTCGGGGACGGGGAGAGCGTCTTTGACGAAGGAATGGAAGGGACCTCCGATGCAATGGTGACCTTCGGACGACGGGACCCTTCGGACAAAGCGAAGCGGCTGGCCCGCGTCCTGGTTTCCGACATCATTCTCTACAACCCGGACCGCCACCACGAGGCCACCGAATCCGGCCGCGTGAAGGAGGAGTTCGAGGAGGAGATCCAAAAGTCTTGGAACGAGTACGTGGACCAGGTAGGGGACGAGCTCGCCAACAGCACGAGCTATTTTAATGATGCTCTGAACGAGATCCTGGCGAAGGGGGACGAGATCTTCTGACCTCGACGCTTGTCTGCAGGCCTCGGGGAGACCGTCTCGAGTTCCGAGAGCACAGGCTTTTCCCCGGTTGATGAGCACTGGGGCCTAGGGTATATTTTCCGAAGATTTGGGAGGGGTCGCCTGCCGGGGCGGCCCCTCTTGTATATGTTTCCTGCACCGTCCCCCACCCGGACCGAGTCCATGACCAACGAACTGTTGGAAAAACTGTCGGCGATCGACGCCAGAATCTCCGAGCTCCGGGGGTATCTTTGACATTCCCAATCGGGAGGCCGAGCTCCTGGAGCTGGAGGATGCCATGGCCTCTCCGACCTTTTGGGACAACCAAGACAACGCCCGCAGCACCATCGAGAAGGCCAACAAGCTGAAAACCTGGGTAGAACCCTGGAAAGCGGTGGCGGGACAAGCCGCCGAGCTGGCTGAGATGGCAGAACTCCTGGAAGTGGACCCGGACGAAGAGCTCGAAGCGGAGTGGACCAAGGAGTTGGAGAAGGTGGGTGAGTTGGTCGACGAGCTGGAGTTCCAGACGATGCTCCAGGGAGACGACGACCATCGGAACGCCATACTCACCGTCCACCCCGGAGCTGGAGGCCTGGAGTCCCAAGACTGGGCTGAAATGCTCCTGAGAATGTATACCCGATGGGCGGAGAGGCGGGGTTTCGCCGTCTCGATCCTGGACATTCAACCCGCCGAGGAAGCTGGGATCAAAAGCGCAAGTTTGGAGATCAAAGGCGATCATGTTTACGGATATCTCAAGGCCGAGAAGGGCGTTCACCGACTGGTTCGGATTTCCCCGTTCGATTCCCAGTCCCGGAGGCATACCTCCTTCGCCTCGGTGTTTGTTTATCCGGAGGTGGATGATGACATCGAAATCGAAGTGGACGAGTCGGACCTCCGAGTAGACACCTACCGCGCATCCGGAGCCGGCGGGCAACACGTGAACAAGACCGATTCAGCGGTCCGAATAACCCATGAACCGACGGGAATCGTTGTTGCCTGCCAGCAGGAACGGTCCCAGCACAAGAATCGGAGCACGGCCATGAAGATGCTCAGGGCTGCTCTCTACGAGCACGCCCTGCGGGAACAGGAAGAGGAAAAGGAAGCGCTGGAGGCGACGAAGACCGACATCGGGTGGGGAAGCCAGATCCGATCCTATGTTTTTGCTCCCTATACCATGGTCAACGATCACAGGACCGAGATGAAGGTGGGGGACGTTCACGGGGTAATGGACGGAAAGCTCGACTCGTTTATCGAGGCGTATCTGAAGAAGTTCGGAGCCACTACGACCGAATGATGGAAGCGACGGCGACAGCATGACGGAAGAACTCAATCAGGTGATGAAGATCCGACGGGAGAAGTTGGAACTCCTGAAGGATCGAGGCATCCAGCCCTTTGCCTACCGCTACTCCAGGACGCATACCGCTCGAGAAGCTCTCGCGCTCTTTGAAACCGAGGAGAACACAGGGTCCCTGACCGAAGACGGACTCGGGAGCTCGGTGAAGGTCGGAGGGCGCCTGAAGAGCTTTAGAGGACATGGAAAGACGGCGTTCGGCCACCTCGAAGACGGGTCCGGGTCCATACAGGTCTATTTCCGAAAGGACGTCCTGGGGGAGGAGATCTTTCAGACGATCCTTGAGCTCCTGGACCTCGGTGACTGGATGGGGGTGGAGGGACCTCTCTTCAGAACCAGGTCCGGTGAAGTGACGATCAGGGCCGAGGGGTGGAAGTTCCTCGCCAAGTCTCTTCGTCCTTTGCCGTTCGGAAAGACGGAGGAGGACCCGGAGACCGGGGAGCAGGTCATCCATAGCGGCTTCGCCGACATCGAGGCTCGGTACCGGCAGCGCTATGCGGACCTCGCCGTCCATCCCGAGGTTCGGGAGGTCTTCAGAGCTCGGAGCCAGATGGTCACGGCGATTCGAGAGTTCATGGACCGGGAAGGGTTCCTGGAGGTGGAGACGCCGGCTTTGCAGCCGATCTATGGAGGAGCCACCGCCCGGCCTTTTGTGACAAAGCACAATGCTCTGGACAGGAGGATGTACCTCCGCATCGCAGACGAGCTTTATCTGAAGCGTCTCATCGTCGGTGGATTCGATCGTGTCTACGAGATCGCAAAGGACTTCCGGAACGAAGGCCTTTCCCGGTTCCACAATCCCGAGTTCACCATGCTGGAGTTCTACCAGGCATTCGCCGACTACCACGACATGATGGACCAGGTGGAGCGTTTGATGGTGCATGTAGCTGATCGGGTTCTGGGAGCCCGGACCGTGAGCTACCAGGGAGAGGAGATCTCGTTCGAACCGCCGTTCCAACGAGTCAGCCTCGTGGAAGCATTGTCCGACGCCATGGGTACAAACCCAATGGAGTTGGAGGAGGGGGAGCTTCGGGATCGGGCCCAACGCCTCCGCCTCCCGGAGTTGGAG
>JABDNZ010000460.1 GCA_013043565.1 Gemmatimonadota bacterium
GCGCTGCTTGAAGCGGTTCCCCGGCTTCCCCTTCCCGGAGCCAGGCGAAGTCCCTGGAAAGCCGCTTCAGGCCGGATTCAACCGCCTTCTCCGCAGCCAGCTGGAGGTCCGCGTCCAGGGTCGTGACAACCGAGCGGGGAATGCCTTCGCCCCCATTCCGGGCCCGAAGACCCTGCCCCACGTAATCGATGAAATACCTGGCGCTCTTGATAGACCGGGCTCTTTCCCTCAAAACGATGGGGGCCCCGGACGCCCGGCCATACTCCTCCTCGGTGATGACCCCGGCATCTCGCATCAGTCTGAGGACCAGGTTCCGTCGATGGGTAGCGGTCTCGGGATTCCGGATGGGCGAGTAGAGGCTCGGCGCCCGGATCAACGCCACCAACAGGGCCGACTCATCCAGTCCGAGGGCGGTTACGTCCTTCCCGAAGAAATGCTGGGCGGCCCTCCCCACCCCATGGATGGCCACCGACCCATCCTGACCCAGATAGACATGGTTCAGGTAAGCCTGAAGGATCTCTTCCTTCGAATGGCGGCTTTCCAGGGCCATGGCCATGAAGGCCTCGCGAACCTTCCGAACGAGAGACCGCTTCGGGCTGAGGAAGAGATTCTTGGCCAGTTGTTGGGTGAGTGTGCTACCCCCTTGGACTACCCGTCCCGCCCTGACGTTGGCCATGAACGCCGCCGCGATTCGGCGATAGTCCAACCCGGAGTGTTCGAAGAACCGTTGATCCTCCACCACGAGGAGGGCTTCAACGAGATCCTCCGGAATCTCGCCGAGGTGAACCGGAAGACGGTCCTCCCTGGATCCGTCCGTGATCCTGCCGAGCAGCTCCGGCTCCAGAGAGAACCGAGAGAGGCGCCGCCCCTCCTCATCCTCCATGCGGGTGATTCTCCCGGAGTAATCCATGCGGATGACGGCAAAGCCGGGACCTACCGGCGCGCCCGCCCCACGGAAGGGACGGCGCCCGACAACCCAGCGTCGGGAACCGAAGTAGAACTCCCCCACTCCCAGGTCCCTGCCTCTGGTTTCTTCGTATCCCAGCCGCTCGAGGTGATCCTCCACCGCCCCTCGGTCCAGGCGATCCCCCGGGGACAGAGTGAGGGGTCTCGCATACACCCGCATCGCCGCATCACGGAAGGCCAAAGGATCGAGGCGTGCCCGGACCGACGCTTCCCCGACCATGAGTAGCAGAGGGACCAGTATGAGGACGAGGAAGGCTTTTCGAATGAACCTTCCATCGGGCCGGATTTTGAGCCGGTCCCGGAGGGCCATAAGGGGTTTCCTCGGTCTGATGGGTCAGGGAATCGGCAGCTTCAACCGTCTCTACGGATCAATGGGTTGGATTGTGTCGGATGGGGGTTGGGTTGCATGACAGCGCGCATGCGAGGGCCATCGGAGTGAACCGGCTCCGCCCCTACAATCCCAGGAACTGGATGGCGACTCCACAAAGGAGGATGGTGATCCCTGCCAGGGAATGGCTCCATCGCTGGAATCCCGGGAGGGAGACCCTTTGGATTCCCTCGAGGCTGGCGAACACCACAACAAGCATCGTGGTCACCGTGGCGACGCCGAATGTCCCGGTCACCAGAAGGAGAGTGGTCCAGCTCTCCATTGCGGCCGGGAACATCAGGAGGGGTATGAGGGCCTCACAGGGACCCAACAGGAACACGACAAAGAGAACCCAGGGTGTCATGCTCTGCCGCCTCTCCGACGGATGGGGATGAGCATGCTCCTTCGCATGGCCGTGCTCATGCAGATGAATCGTACCGTTGGCATGAGCATGCACGTGGGTGTGACGGTGGCCCCGCACGGCCCGACGCGCTCCCCAAACAGCGTAGACCAACCCGAACAGAATGAGTGCCCAGGCCGCCCATGAACCCCTTGAGGCTTCGAAAGCCTCGAGCCGGGAGAGGGAGAAGCCGAACAGAATCCCGATCAAGCCAAGAATCACCGACCCCGCCACATGGCCCACGCCGCAGAGAGCCGTCACGACCAGCGCCTTCCGGCGGGACCAGTCTCCCGCCTTGGCCATGGCCACGAACGGCAGATAGTGGTCGGGGCCCAGCAGGGTGTGGAGCACCCCAATGGAAAGGGCCGACGCCAAGAGAATGGTGGTGGACGAGGTCATGGAAACGAACATAGCCATGGTTCCTCCCATGACAAAGCCCGAGACTCCGAGCTTCCCCACTACCACCGGTTAGCGGTAGTTTCCAAGCACTTTCGTTTCGAGGACAGAGCCGCTGAAGGCGACCCCGCGAGGACCATGGACAAAGGCCTTCCCATCATCGATCCAATTTCCGCTTCCGCCATGGAAGTGGACCGAGAGGTGGCGCAGGATAAGCTGGCCGCTCTCAAGGAAGCGCTATCGACCAGGGTAGGAGAGGGGGCGCTCGTCGCCTTCTCGGGCGGGATGGATAGTGCCTTCCTCCTGTGGGCGGCATCAGCAGTGAGTACGGAGGTCGGGGGAAGAGTTGTGGCACTGACCACGACCAGCCCCAGCACCCCCGCCCGGGACCGTGAGGACGCGAGAGGCTTCACGCGATTGCTGGGGGTTGAGCATGTCTGGGAGGAGAGCTACGAGATGGATCTCCCGGAGTATTCGCTCAACGACCGGGAGCGTTGCTACCACTGCAAGACCGAGCTCTTCCGCATCACGGGTCGGGCCGCGGGTGAGTCCGACCTCCGGTGGATCCTCTACGGCTACAATGCGTCGGACCGGGGAGATGACCGTCCGGGGCATCGAGCGGCCCTGGAAGCAGGGGTTCTGACGCCTCTCGCCGACGCCGAGCTCACGAAAGGCGAGATCCGTTTTCTGATGAAAGAGGCCGGCCTCCCCCTGTCTGGGAAGGCAGCCAGCCCCTGCTTGAGCTCCCGGGTCATGACTGGTATCCAGATCACCCCTGAGAGGCTCGCGGACGTGGAGGAGTTGGAGGGTATCCTTAGAAAGGCCGGGGCCGAGGCCATAAGGGTCAGAATCTGTCGGGAGGCCGACGCCTCGTTTTTCCTTCGCGTCGAAGCCTCTCCAGGGGACATGAACATCGTGCTGAACTGTCGAGAGGAACTCCAAACCGAGGGTCTGAGGCGAGGCTATCGCTGGGTCACCCTGGACCTCGGGGGATATCGGACTGGGGGCGGCGTAACATGACACCGGAGGAAATCAGGGCGCTTCTAAAGGGAGTCGCCGACGGGAGTGTTGAGTTGGAGTCCGCTCTGGAAAGGCTGAAGGACGGCCCCCTGCGGCAGGACGAGCTGGCCTTCGCGACCCTGGATCACCATCGCCACCTCCGCCAGGGCCTTGCCGAAGTGGTATACGG
>JABDNZ010000471.1 GCA_013043565.1 Gemmatimonadota bacterium
CCAGCGGGCCGCCCCAAGAGTGCCCAACGAGGATGTAAGGAGGAGGTACATCGAGGATGGCGAGGAGGGCATGGGCGTGTTCAACGACTCGGTTCGGGGTCGGATCAATGCCATCGAACGGGGACTCTCCGATTCCGGGACGATCATAGGAAACCACTGGAGCAACGGACGAGATCCTGCCAATCCAATCGCCCCAGGCCTCCAGCGGCGACCCTCCTCCAGAGAATAGGACGAGAACTGGTTCGCCCGACTGCCTTTCCTCCAGGCCAAGTGTAAACACCCTCGTGGCACTTCCCTCGACGTCTACGATCCGAGCCGAGCTGAAAGGGTGTTCCTGGGCACCGCAACCAGGGAAAAGCGCCCACAGCAGTGCGGGAAAAAGGACCCCACGGAGTTGGAGCACGGTCGTTCTCCACAAGATTGAAATGGCCGGTCAGTTATTCGAGCCGCTAGCTAACTCTCGACTATACTGCCCACCGGCCTTCCGTGTAACGAACCATTCGGTTCAAGATCGGAGCCGGGCATCCGGATGACCAGGAAAACCCAACTGCTCCTGCCCGGCGAGATCCCGGAGGGCCGGGCCGATGCTCGTCTTCAGTCTACCTGCTACTGCGCGTAAGCGCACTCAAAGGCCCGTGCTTGAAACCGGCGTTACGATGAAACGGCACCCCAATCCTCTGATCCTGCTTTTCGGCTTTTCCGCCCCCAATGGCTGGATCTAGCGGAGGTACCCGTCGCAGAACTTGCGAGGTGTGAGTACATCGATCCCTCGCCATCCTGTGGCCCGAAGGAGGTGCTTGTCACCGGATACGACGATCTTAGCCCCTGATGCCAGGGCGCAGACCAAGAACTTGTCGTCATCCGGATCCTCACAGATCTGCTCGGGAAGCTCGATGTCCTCGACCACGAGACCGGCTGTGGCGGCGAGGGAGAGGAATGGCTGAAGGTCGACACCCTCGTAACGGGCACTGAGGAAGTCACCAACGCGGCGGTACTCATCGAGGATCTTCGGTGAGGTTACCAGGGTGATTCCCCCATCGCGCCAAGTCTCCAGGATCTTCCCGGGGACCCCCGAAAAGAAAACCCCAGAGACGAAAACGTTCGTGTCTAGGACGACGTTCACCCGGCTTTTCTAACCTCGGACACAGCCTTGGCGATGTCCGCTTGCTTCAGCCCCGCCGCGCGCGCACCACTTCGAGCCTGGCGAACCAGGTCATCAAACTGGGACATCTGCGGAGTCTGGATGGTTTTGAGGATGACGACGTCGCCGTCGCCGACAACCACGAACTGGGCTCCGGGCTCTAGCCCGAGGCGTTTGCGGATCTCCTCAGGGATTACGACTTGGCCTTTTGACGAGAGTTTCGTCGTGGCTACTTGACTCATGCCCCCTCCTTCTCAAATCTTACTAGTAAGATACTAAAAGAAGTGGGACAAAGCAACGGAAAGCCTGGGAGTGCCGTTTTCTTGTAACGAACCATTCGGTTCAAGATCGGAGCCGGGCATCCGGATGACCAGGAAAACCCAACTGCTCCTGCCCGGCGAGATCCCGGAGGGCCGGGCCGATGCTTTTTCTCGGTCTATCGGCCGCTGCTCGTAAGCGCACTCCAAGGCCCGCGCTTGAACCGGGCGTTACAGCGGAACACTGATCCCATCGCCCTAGTTTCACTCATCCGATACCCAGGACTCCCCTTACAGTCGTCCACTTGCGGCAAGCCAGTGCGCCGGCCGTCGGTCGGGGACCCAGAGGAAACCCCCGGCGACCATGGACAAACGGCGGTCCGCGCGGGTCAAGAGGGCCCTGCCCCGGCCGTCGAATCTTCAACCCATAAAAGCCCAGCGGCATAGTCGACGGTGAAGATGAAACCCCGAAGGACGTCCGATCCAATTCCCAAGGAGATCCGACTCGGGAGTCCCTGGCTGATTCCGGCCGTGTTGACAACCCGCGCGCTCGTGACATTCCACTCCCGCGGCCCGAGTCTCACACGGCCGACGACGACTCCTGTCTCAACCGGTTCCAGAGAGAGGTCCTCGACGAGGAGGTGGTCTACGGTTGTGCGGTTCTTTCCAGTATCGATCTCGAACAGGGCCGACCGACCGTTCACCTCCCCTTCAACCAGAATCAATCGTGGGTGACGCTCAGAACGAACGAGAGGAATGGCCACAAACCCGGGCACATCTGACGGTGTACGCAAGCTATCGAAGGCGAGCACGCGGGAGTCATAGTCAATCGTGAATCTGGTCCCGGGTAGGAGATCGGGACCCACTAACCCGGGGAGGGTCTCATGGAAGAACTCAAGCACCCGGAGAGACGTGCGGTTCCTCCCGAAAAGGACTGCTGCCACTCCAAGAGCCGTGCACCCGGTGGATACCACCTCCCCTGCCGAGTTCAAGAGGTCCCATTCGTCGGAACAAGGTAAACCCATCCCACGGAACTCCTCTGAGCCAAGGGTAAGACCGGCCATGTTCCCAGTGTCGAACGGAAGCCAGAGAGTGTCCCCCTTGATCTCCACTGGCACAAACGGGAACCCGAATTCCCGGAGCTCAAGCTCCTGAAAAGCCGACAGAGAGTAACCGAATTGCGTGCGCCATTCAGGGACCTCGATTTCCGGCACACATGTGGCAGTTGCCAGAGCCAAAGCCGCCCCAAGGGCCGTCGTCATCCGCATCCGGTGCAACTCCTTCGAGACACTTCGCCCAATTTATTCCCCTGCTTTTCGGGGTTCCCTGTAACGAACCATTCGGTTCCCGGCCGAAGCCGGGAAGCTACCGGATCGCCCCTATCCTGCTGTCACCGCCCGGCGAGGTCCCGGAGGGCCGGGCCCGTGGTCACCAGGATACTGCCGCACGAGTTCGGAGCGAAAGCGGGATCTGAGGGCCCGAGCGGGAACCGGGCGTTACTCGATAAGCACTTCGAATGGGATAGCTGAGAGGTGTCTATGGACCAAACGAAATGGGATCCTCCTCCGCACAGAAACTGGGATCGAACCAAGTAAATCAACCGCCCTCGCTCAAATATCGGGCCAACACCTCTTCGGGAAAGTTCAGCTCCTGAACCAGGTCCGGATAGCGAGGGTGGGAGCGGATGGGGTCAAAGGTAGGGACCCCTATATAAGGCATGTTGGGATCTTTGGCTTTAATCGCCTCTTCAAACCAGTCCATAGCCCGGTCGTAGTCGCCCCCATCCAGGTACCGGAGGCCTATGCCCCAGGCCCTATACCTCCCAAATCCCTCCCGGCCATACTGGCTCGCCAGGAGATCAGCGATCCCCAGTTGGGCCCCTTCGTACCCGCCCTCGGCCAAGCCGCTTTCAAAGGCTCTTACCCTCTCAGGGTCATCAGCAATCCTCTCTCGCTGATGAGCAAGCTGTTCGTCTCGCATCCCGTTCGCGATGTAGGCAAACTGACGGGCATCAACCGGCACGGTGGGGTCGACCTCCCGGGCCGCAGTTGCGGCGACAATGGCCTCGTCATACCGCCCGTTGAACACCAAGGTCATCCCGAAGAGTGCCTGATACAGAGCGTTGAAAGGATCCACTTCCAAGGCTCGTTCAGCGAAGGTCAAAGCGTCTTCGGGAAGCCCCATGATACAGAGGAAGTGGGCATAGTAAGCATTCAAGTTGGCGTCGTTTGGGGCGATCGCGAGTGCTCGACGCCAATGATCCCATGCCTCCTCCCATTTCCATTCACCCCACGTCAAGTAGCCGGCCAGCGCATGGTGAGCCTCGGCCAGTCCATCGTCCAGTTCAATGGCCCTTCGGATAAACTCATCGGTTTTGGACCGGGCCTCCTGCGGAGAGATGAGGCCCATTTGACCCCGCCCGCCCCAGACTCGAGCCATGCCAACATAGGCCAGGGCGAATGTGGAGTCTTTTTCCATGGCGAACTCGAAATATTGCTGAGCCAGGTCAAAGCCGTCCGGCGTCAGCTTCCTCCAATGAGTCGTGCCCTGGAAATAGGCGTCATACGCCTCCGGGTTTACCTCCTGCGTATTCGCCAAACGGGATTCTTCCTCCGGCGTCAGCGTGACCTGGATCTCCTCTGCTATGGACTGGGTCACGTCACCATAGAGCGCCATCACCGAGGTCAAGCTCCGTTCAAAAGTCTCGGCCCAGAGGTTTCTCTCGGTTGATGGATCGACCAGCCGGGCGGCAATACGTATCTGATTCCCCTCCCGGAGAATTGAACCAGCCACCAGCGCTTCCACTCCAAGCTCTGCGGCAATAGCTGCCAGCGACAACTCGGTGTCCTTATAGCGGCTCGCCGCTGATTGCGAGGTGACAGTCAAGGACGAGATCTTGGACAAGGAATTGGTCAACTCGTCTGTCATCCCGTCGACGAACCAGGCCTGTTCTGGATCGCCTGACCGGTTCGCCAGAGGCAGCACAGCGATGGAGCTGATCACCGGGCCGCCCGCCCCCCGGGTTAGCTGGAAACCGATAAGCACGGTAGCGAGAATGGCGACCAAACCCAGAGCCAATCGCCGGCCCAAGGGGCTCCGGATGAAAGCCCCGAGCCGAAGCTCTCCCTGTCCCGAGGAGATTGCGATCAAACTGTCCGAGAGCTCTTGGACCGTCTGAAGTCGATCTTCTGGGCCCTTTGCCAACAACTGGTTGACCGCGCTCCGAAGCAACTCCGGAGAGTCGGGGAGATGCTCGGCCAGAGGTTGAGGTTCCTCGTGCAGAATTGCCCCCATCGTCTCCACCGCACTTGGGCGCAGGAATGGGTGCACGCCTGTCAGCATCTCATAGAGGACGATGCCGAGGGAAAAGAGGTCACTCCGGGAATCTACCTGATCGGTTCGGACCTGCTCTGGAGACATGTAGGCGGGAGTGCCTAACGTAGATCCTTCCTGGGTAATCCCAGAGGTCAAGTCCTGCTCCATCCCCTCATCGGTAACGACCCGTTTGGCTAGGCCGAAGTCCATCACCTTCGCATGGCCCTGGGGGGTGAGCATGATGTTGGCGGGCTTCAGGTCCCGGTGAACAATCCCCTTTCCGTGAGCCATTCCCAATGCGTCGGCGATTTCTACGGAAAGACGGAGAGCCTCTTCAAGCTGGAAAGGTCCTTCCTCCTGAAGTCGCTCTTTCAGGGTTTGGCCTTCCACAAACTCCATCACGATGAAGTCCTGACCATCGGGTGTTTGGTTCACTTCTTTGATATTGCAGATGTAGGGATGTTCCAGAGCTGCGGCTGACTCGGCCTCCCTCAGGAAACGTTTTCGGGCCGTCTCCTCTTCTTGCAGGCGCTCGGGCAGGAACTTCAGAGCGACACTTCGGTTGAGGCTGGTGTCTTCAGCCCGGTAGACTTCACCCATCCCACCCTCGCCGACCTTCTCGACGATTCGGTAGTGGCCAACGGTGGTCCCGATCATCGTAACGTCCCTTCGGGAACTTGGAAGAGTGTTTGCCACAACTTGTGGCCTATCCCTCGCAGCCGATCCCCTCGCAATGCCATAATGCCGATGCGGTCAAGGGGTGGGCAAGCTGAGCTCGGCGGAGTGGCGGAAGCGGGTGCAGAAAATTGGTCCCACGCTTATCGAGTAACGAACCATTCGGTTCCCGGCCGGAGCCGGGCATCTATCTGATCGCCCCTATCCTGCGGTTACCGCTCGGCGAGGTCCCGGAGGGCAAGGCCGGGGGTTCGGGTTCAAGCTAGAGGTTCATGCGCGTAAGCGCACTCCGAGGCCGCAGCGGGAAACGGGCGTTGCAAGGAAGAACCGTTCCAGACAGTTCCCTGGCCTATTCTCTTTATCGATCAACATACTAATGGAGGATGAGAGCAGGTCCCTCTTGGGTACCCTGCAGACCACTCCCCTGCTGCTGTGTGGGTCGCCGTCAGAAACTTTTCCCTCAGATTCAAGATGCCGCGGGATCCCTTCCTTTCACCGGATTCTCAATCCAACGCCAGACCATGGCGCCGGCCAGCAACAACAGGATCCAATCCAACGGCACCCTGTAGCGCGGCATATAGATTATGACATAGTAGGCGAGTGGGTAGCAGATAAGCGGCGTAAGGAGGGCCGCTTGTTCCGGGAGTGTCATCCCCGGAAGTGAGTACCAAGCGCCCAACAACGCCAGGATGGTGAGGACCGTGACCGCCAGGGCAATTGCCGGTTGGTGAAAAGGTCCTAACCAGAACTGCGCTGTCCTCGAGGCGGTCAACAAAAGAAAGTCCCAGGGATTGGCAGTGATCCAATCGACAGCCTCGGCCTTGGCCCGTCGCATGTACTCCGCTTCCCCAAGCTCCTGGATCATGTGTGCCTCAACAGGGTTGGAGCGCGGGTGCCGGTACTCCTCGATGGCCCGCACATTCTTTTCCAGGTGACCCGTGGCACCCTCGTGGTTCCCCATGCGCAGTTCCAGACCCAGGTTACCGCGGATGAAAAAAACTTCATCGAATGCTCTGTAGTTTCGCCAGCCCCATGGCGCGCAGGCAACGACCATCCCCAGGACCATGGCCCCTGAGAGAAGCCACTTCCTCCGATCCTGACACCACCACAACTCGAAGGTCATCCAGCCCAACACGACGGGCAGCAGGACCGGTTGCAGATGATATGCGACCCCGCTTGCGGCGCCGACCAGGAAAGAGCCGCCGAACGAACCGAGTCCTGAAGTCCAGCGGCGAAGAAATATGATTGCCATAAGGCCGATGCAGAGGCCTGCGATCTCTTCGCCGTTTCCGGCCCCCACTACGATCAGGGAACCTATGATGCCGCCCAGCACGCCAGCCTCTCTAGTGAGCCCGAGTCTTCCACCAAACCAGGGCACCAAGGCGTACAGGGTTGAGATGGCGGTGATGCTAAAAAGTCTTGCAGCGTAGCCACCGGCCAGGCCCATCCCGAAAACGCTCCAGAACAACGCTAGAATCCCGGGGACTAAGGGGGGTAGATGCGCTGTTGGTCCGGTTGGAAACATGTAGGGGTCTGCGAATTCACCACGCTCTACCAGGGAGGTCGCGATTGCGGTGTCCTCCATCCGATCATTTGGAAGAATCCGGCGCTCTGGAACCTGGGCCAGGAGGAAGACGCGAACGGAGAAGCCCAGGAGGAAGATGACGATGAACGCTCGCAACGATGATCGAGCCATCCAGGTCACGGAAGTCCGCAGTGGTGTCATGGGCAACATCAGTCAGAAAGAAAAGAGCCAGATGAGGAACTTCAACCCAGTTGGTTCCACAATGCAAAACTGCCAATTATGCTGCACACGGGTTCTTCTTGTAACGAACCATTCGGTTCAAGATCGGAGCCGGACATCTACATGACCAGGAAAACCGGGCCGCTCCCGCCCGGCGAGATCCCGGAGGGCCGGGCCAGAGCTCTCCGATAGGCCACTCAGGCATTCCGCGAAAGCGGATCTGAGGCCCGTGCTTGAACCGGGCGTTACAAGCCGGGGAACTCTGCCTTGGACCTTAGCCTGGCTCCCCAGACAATAG
>JABDNZ010000296.1 GCA_013043565.1 Gemmatimonadota bacterium
GGTTGGTGGACCCGGTCCTGGGCCAACCGCCAGGCGATCTGGGGCCAAAGGTCCCGAGAAGGCTCTGCTTCCAAGGGAAGGGACCCCAGCTCTCCGGAGAGGCTCGAGAGGTGATCCAGCTCGGCCCGACAGGTAGGGCATTCACGGAGATGAACCATGACTCGCTCCTCTTCCTCTCGGCTCAGGAGCCCGTCCTGGTAGTCATGAAGCCTTTCTTCTCCGATATGCCGTGTCATGAGTCCAACTTCTCCCTGATCATCTTTCGAGCCCTGTGGATCTGTGCCTTCACCGTGCCCAGCGCCACCCCCTGCATCTCCGCGATCTCATCATACTTGTAACCGTAGATATCTCGGAGGATAACCACCGTTCGAGCACCGTCCGGAAGGCTGGCGATGGCCCGCTCGATATCCAGCTTAGTCCCTGGAAACTCGGCTTTGACTCTCCCCAGATACTCACCCGGGTCCTCCACCAGCTCCTCCCGGGATTCCCGCCGGCCTTTTGTCCGTCCCGCTTGAAGGACCACGTTCACCGCGAGGCGATGGAGCCAGGTGGTGAACTTGCTCTCTCCACGGAAGGTCCCCAATCGCTCCCAGGCCCGGACAAAAACATCCTGAGTCAACTCCTCCGCTCGTTGCGCGTCCCGGGCCATCCTCAGGCATAGGGCATAGATCCTTCCCACCAAGCGGCGGTAGAGGGCTTCGAAGGCCCTGGAATCCCCGGACTGGGCCCGTTCCACCAGGGCGCTGGTGCTCAGCCCCCTCCAGACCTCTGCCATCTCATTGCTGGTCAGCGGGACTGAACCCATTCCTTCTCCGGAAGAGTGATCCTCTTTCTTCACCAACTTTGATCCCGGAACGTGTGGGTTTGTTTGAACGGATCAGGATTCGTTATTGGACGAAGCCACGAGCTGTGGAAAAGTCGGGTGTGAACGAAGGGGTTCAAAAAGCGGATCCAAGAGCAGCTCCACCCGTGACAGAGGAGACGGAATCGCCAAGGCCGTCTCGAGTTCCTGGATTGCCAGGTCCGTTGCCCCGATCAGCGTATAGATCAAAACGAGATCTCTGAGGTGGTCCGCACCGGCGTAGGCGTCTGTCTGAACGGAAAGGCTCGATACCGCCGTGGACCCCTCCGCTACCGCACTGATGCTCTCACCTAGCAGGGCGTAGGCGATTCCCAGTTTGGCGTGGGCTCTGGCGATCACACCTGTTTGAACCGGGCCCGGGTTCGCGGCCGCGGCATCCAGGACCGCCTGGCTCGCCAATCGAAGGGAATCGGCATGGGCGTCCCGCAGGGTCTCTTCCCCGAGCAAGTGGTAGAGGAGAGCCCGCCGCTCATGAACCGCCGCCGGTCCGGAGCCGGGGATTTGGGGCCTCGAACCCTCGGGAGGGACCCGGTCCTGGTCCCGGCCCAACGCCCCTCGAAGATCCCCTCGGTAATAGGCCAGCTCGGAATCCAAGAAAGATCGAATCCTGGGTGGCCTCGTCCCGGAGAGCCCTTCGATGAACTCCCTTGCGGCCACCGTATCGCCAAGGGAGGCCAGTCGGACCCTGAGGAGGTCCCGGTAGGCGGTCCCGACCTCGGGTGCCAGCTGGGCAGCCAGGTCCAGATACCGCTCCGCCTCCTCCCACCGCCTCATCCGAAGGTTCGTCTCTCCAAGGGTGTAGATCAGGTTGTAGGATCGATAGTCGTAGGTTCGAGCCCGTTCGAACGCTGCGAGGGCCTCCTCCCATCGCCCCTGGCCTCGATGGATCAAACCGATGGCGGTGATCACGTCGGCGTCACTGGGCTTGAGTGCCTCGGCCGCGGTGAAGTGCCTCAAGGCTTCTTGGGAGTCCCCTCGGCCGTAGAAGTAGAAGTACCCCTGAGCGAGTCGTGTTTCGACTGCGTTGGGGGCCAAGGAGATGGCTCGGTCCAGAGCCTCCGTGGCCCGCTGGACCTGGTCCTGGCCTCAGGGGAAGTTCCAGAAGATCCACATCCGGGCTTGGGAGAGGGCCGCAAGGGCCGTTGCGAACCCGGGATCGATCTGGGTTGCCTCCTCGAAGAGCCGAACGGCTTGGATAGCATTCCGCCGGTTTTCCCGGAGATCCCACTCCGAGAGGCCCTGGGCATATTTGTCGTAGGCCGCAGGGATGACTACGGGAGCCGACTCCAGCTCGGCGAGCTCGTCGGTGGTGAGCTGGACCTGGAGGGCGCCGGCAATCCCTTCGGCGATCTCACTCTGGACCGCAAAGACGTCGGCGTCCTGCGAATCGAAGGTCTCGGACCACAAGTGGGCCTCGGTTTGGGTGTCGATGAGCTGGGCGACCACCCTCACCTGGTCGCCCTGACGCCGAACGCTTCCCTCCAGGATCGAGCCGGCGTCCAGCTCACGTCCTATCTCCTGAGCGGACTTCCTGGTGTCCGCGTACTGGAGCATGGTTGTCCTGGAGATAACCTCCAGCCCCGCGATCTTGGCCAGGTGGTTGAGAATGTCTTCATGGACGCCGTTTGCGAAAAATCCCGATGGATCGGCATCGTCGAGGGACTCGAAGGGGAGCACCGCGATCCGTTGGGGTCTCATGGTGAGCTCCCCGGTTCCGACCAGGCCTGCCGGCGCGCTCGGCTCCCCCTGGGACCACTGGAAGGTGAAGAAGGCCCCCATGGCCACCAGGGCGCCGCTTGCCAACAGTAGGACAGCGGAAATGAAGGGGGGGCCCGGTTCCTTGCGGAACCCAGCTTCCTCCCCCTCCTCCTCCAGGGACTTGGTGCGGATCACTCCTCGGGGAGTCACGTCATAAACCCAAGCCAGGACAAGAGTGACCGGGAATCCGAGGAGGGCCAGAGCGATGACCCACCGAATGGTCCATTCGGGCCACCCGAGGGCGGGGATAACGATATCCGAAGCTTCCAAGACAGCAAAAGCCACCGCGGCATAAACCACGGCCACACGGGCCACATGCCGACGCCCGACTTCCTGGAGGAGGCTTCGAAGATTCGACAACCGATTCCCTCGGTTCGACAGATCCTGGCT
>JABDNZ010000498.1 GCA_013043565.1 Gemmatimonadota bacterium
GTCGACCTCTTCATCGACCTCCACGAAGCCGAGCTTCAGTACCCGGTAATCAGCACGATCGTGGCTCACGACTCCGGTGAGGAGCTGGCAGCCTTTACCTCCATGATGCTGAGCGACACGGAGTTCAATATCGGCATGGAGTACTCGCCGGCCACGCTTCACGGTCTTTCTCATCGGGAAGTAGGAGACCATTCCGATGCCGTGTCGCTCCTTTTCGAGGCCCCGGAACCGTTCCTGGACGCCACCCGTGGGAAGACTACCCGGGAACAGCTGCTGACCGGAAAAGACGAGTTTGTCATGAAGGCCGGGGAAGCGGGCCTCCTGTTCGAGGAGATCGACGAGACCGGGTGGCCCATGGACAAGCGGGTGGGCAGGCACACGTCCACAGTCCGGATGACGCTGGATTTATGGTCGGAGTTGAACCCGGACCGGCCCATGAGGGCCCGGGGAATTCCACGTTACGACGAAATTCTCGAATCAGGTCTTGGGCGCTGGTTGCGAGATCCGGCCGCGGCACCGCCGGAGCGGATCGTAGTCGAGTGATCTTCTTTGAGTAGAGAAACATACGTTCGGTATTCGCAATATATCGGAAGGAAGGAGCGATCCCGTGAAACTCAAACGTAAACTTGGCCTCATGTTGGGGACCCTGCTGACCTTGACGGTTCTTCTGGGGACCGGGCCTGGGAACGCTGCGGCTCAGTGGGACGAGATGTTGCAGAAGACAGAAGTGCAGCAGCTCCAACAGTTCCCCGGCCCAGTATGCTCGGGGGAGCCCGGCGACCCTGCCTGCGGCTGTGATCCCGAAGTCCAGGATTGTGGATGCACCAGCATTCAGGTGAGCAAGGGGGCATCCACGGACGGCTCCGTCATGACGGCCCACAGCTGTGACGGCAACTACCGCACCTGGCTTCAGATCGAACCGGCCAGAGAAAGCCCTCCCGGGACCATGCGACCCGTTTACTGGGGGAAGCTCCACACGGAAACCCCTGACGACATGCGCCGGATGAGGTTGAAAGGTGAGATCCCGGAGGTGGCGAACACGTACCGGTATTTCAACGTTGCCTACCCGGCCATGAACGAGAAGGGATTGGCCATCGGCGAGACGACCATAGGCGGGCGCCGAGAACTTCGAAACGACGAGGGGCTTTTCCTCATCGAAAACCTCCAGGCCATCGCCCTGGAGCGGACCACAACAGCCCGTGATGCCATCAAACTCATCGGGGAGCTCGTGAAGGAGTACGGGTACGGTGACGCCGGCGAGTGCCTCACCTTCGCCGATGCGAAAGAAGTGTGGCATTTCGAGATCATGGGTGCGGGCCCCTTCGAAGTCGGCGGTGTATGGGCCGCGGCCAGAATTCCCGAGGGGCAGGTGGGGGTGAGCGCGAATATTCCCCGGATCAGCACACTGGATCTGGACGACCCGGACCACTACATGGCCAGTGAAAACGTTCACTCCCTCGCCGAAGAGATGGGATGGTATGATCCGTCGAGCGGCCAGGAGTTCAAGTGGTGGGAGGCGTACAGCGGCCGTCGTCCTTACTCCATCCGGGAGTATTTCATCCTCAGCACATTGGCTCCATCCATGGGCCTGACCATGGAAATGGATGAGCTTCCCTTCAGCGTTGTGCCCGATGAAAAGGTCTCGGTCCAGGAGGTTCTGGCCTATTACCGTGAGACCTACGAGGGGACCGAGTTCGACGCGTCCAAGAACCTGATGATCCCGAATCGGTTCGCCCGGACTCCGGACGATCCGGAGATGGTCAAGAGCCCCATGGTGAACAACTGGAACCTCACCAGGGATATGGGGGCGCTACTGAATGCCGTTCAGCCTGGAGTCGTGGAAGGCCAGCGCACCATCGCCGTCCAGCAGTGCTCGTACTCTCAGGTCATTCAGGCCAGGGATTGGTTGCCGCCGGAGATCGGGACCGTGGCGTATTTCTCTTTCGACAACCCGGGCCAGAGCCCCAGGATGCCCATCTACGCCGGGACCCTGAGTTTGCCAGAGAGCTTCAAGATCGACTGCCAGCACAGCTACCGCGAGGACTCCGCCTGCTGGTCCATCCGACGGGCGAACAGGCTGTCCCAGATCAAGTGGGGGTGGGCCAGGCAGTACCTCGAGCCTGCGGTCATGGACTTCGAGGAGCAGATGTTCATGGAGCAGCCCCTCATCGAGCAGAAGGCCGTGGAGTTGATGCAGGCCGAGGGAGGGACCGGTCCCATGAAGTTCAGGACCTTCCTGACCCGCTACACCCACAATTGGGCCGGGGCCACCATGCAGAAGTGGGAAGAGCTGGGAGACTACTTCTGGGCCTACTTCGCCAGGGGCTGGTAGGAAGGGGAGCCACAACGCCCCTTCGAGAGAGTTCAGGCGGTTCTGAACAGGGACGTGGGGTCCGCAACGGCTCCGCGTCCCACTCTTTTTGGGCCTCCCGGCGAGAGCGGGCTAGCCCGGAGAACGACCCGCACGAAACAACGGGCCTTCGTCGGCGTACCTAGGTGTAAGACTTGTACTTGGCCCAGAAGGACGGCACCAGCCATGAAACTCCCTCCAGTTCGATCGGCTCTTCTGCTGCTCACGGGATCACTTCTCCCGTGGGTCCTCTCCCCGCCTGCCGTCTCGTGCCAGCCGACTGGAGTCATCAGGGGAACGGTCCTTTCCTCTGCCACCGGCGAGGCGCTTTCCGGGGTGAAAGTCACCGTCGAGGGGGGAGAGTTGGAGGCCGAGACGGGGAAGGACGGACAATTCACGCTCGAAGGAGTACCGTCTGGAGCGGTACAACTTCGTCTGGAACTCCTTCCCGTCTATGTGTCGTCCATCGAGCAGGTCACTGTCCGGCCCGGGGTCGCCACTCGGGTCACCCTGGAGATGTTCCCGGAAGCCTACGTATTGGAAGAGCTCAGGGTCACCGCAAGGCCGGCACCCCACGACGCGTTGGTGAGAACCTTTCGACCCGGGGAAGCCAGGGCCCTCACGGGCGGAGGAAGCGCCGTGGATCTGATCGCCTATTCCTTCTCGGGGATCCAGGTTTCTCGGGGATCCGGCGCCGCGGGGTCCGGCTCCCGGATCCTTATCAGGGGGATCAACAGCCTCACCGCCCCGGGCGATCCGCTGGTTTTTGTGGACGGGGTCCGGATGGGAGACGTTTCCAGTCCTACCGGGGCGGAAGCGGTTTACGTCGTCAATGTCCTGGACATGATTCCAGCAGACATCATTTCCCGCATCGAAGTCTTGAAAGGCCCCTCGGCCACGCGTTTCGGCGTAGGGTCCAGTAACGGCGTCATCCTGATCTTCACCCGCTGAAGTCCGGCCCCTCTCTCAGGCCGATCCGGCCACGGATCGTCGTTCAGTTGCTGGCCAGTCCCTCGAGGTCTCTTCCCGTCGGCTTCTGGAAGGCCCTCAAACCGAAGTCCGGCAGAGTGGCGAAGATGTGGTCGAAGATGTCGGCTTGGAGGGCTTCGTAATTCCCCCAGTTGGTGTCGTTGGAAAAGGCGTAGATCTCCATGGGAAGACCTTCCGGACCCGGCTGGAGTTGCCGTACGATGAGGGTCATCTCCTGGTGAATCTTGGGGTGATCCCGCAGGTAAGCGATGATATAAGCCCTTAGAGTCCCGACATTTGTGAGGGCCCGAGTATTCGGGATGATTTCCGGGCTCCCTTCGGCTTTGAGGGCATTGTGCATGCCCACCTCCTCCAGCTTCTCCTGCATGTACCCCCGGAGCAATTCCCACTTTCCGAAACGATCGAGCTCCTCCTCGGTCAGGAATCTGACGGAGTTCACGTCCAGGAAGATCGACCGCTTGATTCGCCTACCACCTGACTTGCTCATCCCACGCCAGTTCTTGAAGGAATCCTCGATGAACTTGTGGGTGGGGATCGTGGAGATGGTTTTGTCCCAGTTCTGGATCGTGATGGTGTGAAGGGCGATGTCGATGACGTCGCCGTCCGCTCCGTACTTCGGCATCTCCACCCAATCACCCACAGCGACCATGTCGTATTGGGTGATCTGGATGCTGGCGACAAGGGCGAGGATCGTGTCCTTGAACACCAGGAGGAGCACCGCGGTCATGGCGCCGAAACCGCCCAGAATCAGCGTGGGCGGCTGGCCAATGAGGGCCGAGACCACCAGGATTCCGGCCGTGATGAAGAGGATGATCTTGACGATCTGGAGATACCCCTTGATGGGCCGGCTTTTGGCGTCGGGGCGGGTGTTGTAGATGTCGTTCAGTGCCGTGAGGAGGCCATCTGCGCTGAGGACCACAACCAGCACCATGAACCCAAGAGCCACCCGCTGGACCATCCGGGAGATATCTTCCGGGACCCCAGGAACCAGCGGTGCCCCGTAATAGAAGACGATGGCCGGTGCTACAAGGGCCAGCCTTCGGAAGACCTTCCTCTCGAAGATGATGTCGTCCCAGGTGAATCTTGTCTGGGTGACCACCCTGGAGATCACCTTGAGGATGTAGCGGCGGGTGAGATTGTTGGCGAGCCAGGCCAAGATGAGGATCCCCGCCACCCAGGCAGCCGTTTCCGCCAGAGGGTAGGTTCCGAAGAAACCGGAAGCGCCGGCTGCACCCGGGCCCGAGGCCAGGAGGGAGTCGGAGGCCTGTACGCTGTCGGGAGTCTGTACCGGGATCATTCGAGCGATCGGAATCATGGGAGCAGACGGGTCCTTGGGATGAGCGAAAGCCGACTGCCCTAACCTACCTCACCACTCTATATCTCTCCAGCCATTTGAGGTCGAACTCGTCCGTGCGGACCAGATAGGCCCATTGGTCTCCGTCCCGGCCATCTGCGAGTCCGATCAGCCGGCGGTCGGGGGGTAGCGCCACCTCGCCCAGGATCTGCCCCTGCCCGTCAAAAACGATCATCTGCGGGAGAGAGTCAGCCGGGAGGTACCGCTCCACCCAGAGTTCACCGGAAGGTGACACCCTTGCACGATCAGGACGAAAGGGCGGCAGCCGCTCAGCCCACTCGTAGTCGTCGACGCTCGGGCCTTCCCCGGGGAAGGAGAGCCCCCTGTTCATGGTCATCCGGGAGACGCTTCCGTCGGGGCTGGCAACGGCCGTCATGGAGATTCCCGAGCTTCTGATCCCGGCGACGACGGCTTCTTTTTCAGCCCGGCCTACCGTGTGAGTCGGAAAACGGTTTGGTGGGCCGGGGATCCTTTCTCCACCTCGGCGCCACCATTCCACGGAGAACCCCTGGGCTCGGACAACCGCCACGCTGCCGTCCGGGCCGACTGCCCATGCGTCCATGGGGCCCAGCATCTCGGGTACAAATCCACCGCCCCTGGACCGAGTCTGCCGGACCTCCGGCGACCAGAGCGTGGCCACGGTGTCCAGCTGGCGATCGGCCCGATCGAATCGGATCACGGCGACCGAATCGGTCGGCCCTCCATCCCTCGACCTGGCCGCCCTGTCATACAAGCGACCCAAGTCGTCAACGAACCGTGGATGGAGGACCATTGGAAAGGGGCCGTCGCCGGCAACGGCCATGGGGATTCCGTCGCCGAAGATCCCGTCCGGCCCCAGAGCGGTCAGCTGCATCTTCCCCAGATCGACCAGCAAGGTGGAGTCACCTGGAAGGGGGAAGACCTGATCGGGCTGCTCGTACTCCTGTGGACCCGGCCCGGCTCGGCCGATGGTGTCGGCCCGGGACTCGTCAAGGTTGATGCGGAGGAGGATCTCGGCCAGAGGATCGGCGGCCAGAATAGTCCCGTCAGACAGCTCCCTGATGCCGTTGAGGAATGTGAATCCCTCGGGGTAGGAGGTCTCCAACTCGAGCGTGGCATAGGCCACGGGAGCAGAACCCGTGTCCCGCTCGCCCGTCCGGTTTGTGGTATGATCGGATGGCGGCGCATCCGAACCACAACCTGCATTCGTGATGACCGTGACGGTGAGGAGGAGGACACCAACCGGCATCGTTCTCATCAGGGTCTCCAGTTCAGCCCGGGTCGTGGAGTCTGGAGAGAGATTCTCCCTTATTCCTTAGAATATGTTTGCACCCGGAGGGTTGCAGGAGAGGGGCCCTCCCATGGCGTAGCGACCTCATGGGGACCCTTTTAACCTTGTCCTCGACTTCGGCATCAGATAGGGGTGGTTTCCGAACGAACACCGGCGCCCGCAGCGGGCCCTGAGAAACGATTCAGCTTTCCAGACCCTGAAAGGGGCTGACACCATATCATGAAGATACGGCGGGTAATATCCCTCAGCGTCCTCTTTTCCTTCATCATCCTCGCTTTATCCGGGGTCATGCTATTCCTGAGCCCTCAGGGTAGGGTGGCCTACTGGGCGGGATGGACCCTCCTAGGCTTGTCCAAAGAACAGTACAGTGCCATCCACACCACTCTGATGATGCTGTTCCTCGCGGCGAGCATCTGGCACATCGTGCTGAACTGGCGGCCCATCGTCGGCTACTTGAAGGATCGCTCGAAAAAGATCCGGGTTTTCACGCCAGAATCGTCTTTAGCCATGGGCCTGGTGCTGGCTTTTGTGGTTGGACCTCTGGTGGGCCTTCCTCCGTTCAAGCAGTTCCTGGAAGCTGGGGAGGATATCAAGGGGTATTGGGAGGCCACTCGGGGCTCCCCGCCCTGGGGCCACGCCGAAGAAAGCCGTTTGGATGCTTTCTGCAGGCGGATCGTGGATTTTCAACGGTGGGAGGGAGAGGGCGCAGTGGTGGTCGATTGTGACGCGGCTGTGGTGCGGCTCCGAGACGCTGGCTTCGGGGTGGAAGACCAGACCCAAACCATCATCGAGATCGCCCGGGCAAACGGGACCACTCCACAAGCCATCGCCGACATCGTCCTGGCGGCCGCCAGGCCCGCGACGGCGGATGAGATTGCTGCCGGCCTTTCAGGAGCCCGGGGCCGAGGGCGGGAGGGGCCAAAAGAGGGCGACGAAGGGATCGCGTCAGGATCCCCCGGCGACCGCTTTCAGCGGCCCTTATCCGGCCTGGGACGTCTGACCCTCCGAGACTATGCCGAACAGCTCGGATATGAACTTGAAGAACTCCTGGCCATCCTGGCAGGGAAGGGGATGGAGGTGGATCCCGATGAACGGCTCAGGGAGGCCGCCACGGAGCTGGGGCTCGAGCCCTCGGGGATCATCGATTCGCTGAATTCCGGAGGTTGAGGCCGCCTCGGAGCAGCGGTCCCAGGCGGCCCCCTGCCATCCGGCTAATTCCAGACGATGCGATAACGCTCCAACCACTGGAGGTCGAACTCGTCCGTCCGAACGAAGTAGGCCAGGTCGGCGTTCTCAGGCCCCTCGCCAAATCCAATGAGTTGGGAGTCCTTCGGGATAAGGACGGACCCAAGAAGGGTGCCGTCGGGTCCGAACACGTCCATCCTCGGATCCTCCGTGGCCGGCAGCCACCGCTGGACCCACACTTGATTGTCGGCATTGGCCACCGATCGGTCGTCGAAGAACGGTGGAAACGTCTCCCCCCATTCCCGGTCCTCCACCGAGGGCTCACCGCCCCCGCCGCTCCCTCCACGGCTCATCTGCATCTGGGTGTCCCCAGCGTCAGACCTCATGATGGAGATCGAGAGACCACCACTCGACGATCGTTCCAGGTCGGCCTGTTTGTCGGCATAGCTGATGGGGATCGTTTCGAACGGAGTCTCAGGCCCAGAGATCACCTGTCCATCCGGGAGGAGCCACTCGACCCGGTACCCGTTGGCCCGGATCATGGCAATCCGGCCATCAGGAGCGACAGCCCAGTCGTCGGCAGGGACCATCCGTGGGGTCCTCATTCGCACGTTCCCGCCGGACCGGGTGATGATCGGTTCGGTCCGCCACGTCATCGCAACCATCTCCGACGTGTTGGTGGACCGATCGTACCGGGCGATACCCGTGGAGTCCGGCGGTCCCTGTCCAAATCCACCCATCCCGCGGTGGTAGATCCGGCCCAAGCCATCAACGGCCTCAGGCATGACGATGGTCATGGGCCCGTCCTCGGCCGGGAGGGCCATGGACATACCGTCGTGAAAGACTCCGTCGGGACCGATGACCGTCAGGTAGGTTCTCCCGATGTCCACCAGGAGGGTGGAGTCACCCGGAAGGGGGAAGACCTGGTCAGGCTGTTGATACTCCCCGGGCCCGCCTCCGACTCCACCCAGGGTATCGGCGGTTCCGGCGCCCATGTCCACTCGCAGGAGAACCTGACTGAGCGGATCGGCGGCCAAGAGTCGTCCGTCCGGCAATTCCCGGACGCCGCTCACGTAGCTGAACGGTTCGGGAT
>JABDNZ010000509.1 GCA_013043565.1 Gemmatimonadota bacterium
CCACTCCAGAGATGTCAGACACCCTTCCGCTTCGTGCCGAAGAAGTCCGCCCCCCCCATGGCTCCCATCATGCCGCCCGTGAAGCTGTCTCCTTCGAAGACGATGCTCACGTCAGCGTCGGCTTCAGGGATGAAGAAGGTCATGGTTTGGCCGTCCAGGACCATGTTCGAAAGAACGGCCCCACCCATCTCGGTATCGACGCTCCCGGTGAATCCCTCTTCTGCGTTTCCTGAGATGGTCATCACGCCACCGATCTCCATCCCCTCAGCCGCGACCGTGATATCGTAGGTTCCCGTGGGATCGAAGGGCGGGGGGGCAGGTGGCTCGGCCGGTGCTCCACCGGCGCAGGCGCTCACCAGGAGTCCGAGGGCCGCCGCGATGGTCAATCGCCTGAACATAGGTGCCTCCAATGTGCGAGTGCGGCCTTTCTCGGCCGAGGGGATTGGGACGATGGTCAGGGCACTAATAGAGGCCCGTTCGGTAAATGGCTAGTTTCTGGCGTGAATGAGAAGAGGGTTGTGATCGTGGGAGCTACCGGCATGATCGGCGGACTGGGTCTCCGCTACGCCCTGGCTCACCCCTAAGTCAGGGACGTGACATCGATCGGGCGTCGGCCGTCCGGATTGAAGGACCCCAGGTTGACGGTACCGGATCATGAAGGGGCTTTATGCCCTGGCCCGGCGGGTCTATCCGAAACTCGGGCTCCCTTCGGACGATCTAGCCCCTGCCATGCTCCACGCCGGGTGGTCGGGAACGCCCGACCACTCCGATCCAGTTCTCGAGAACCGGGATATCCGGCGGTTCGCTGAAACCCTCGGTTAGCCTTCCCCCCCCTACTCGGCCGGGACCAGGTCGGCCGTCTCGAGCTTCGAGGGCGTGAAGATCCCGATCACTCCCTGCAATCCGAGGCTCATGACGATGTTCAGGAAAAACGCCAGGAACGCTGCCAGGAGAAGTGCTCCCGAAAGCCCTGCCAGGATCATATAGATCCCGAACTCCCCTTCCACGTAGAGCGATCGGCGCAGCATTCCCTGGAGGCCGGCCATTCCCATAAAGGCTCCCATGCCGATGCCCCCAAGTAGGTGCGCCCAGAAGTGGAAGTTCGCCAACTTCTGGCTATACAGCTTCGCACCGTTGGTCACGATTGGGAAAAGGATATAGATGGCGGCGTACAAGGTCATGGTGAGACCGACCAGAATCGCCACATGGACGTGGGGCCCGACAATCCATTGCGTGTTGTGGAGGATCCGGTTCAATCCTACGTCGGCCGGGCGTCCTGGTCGCGGACATTTATGACCGGGACCGTGAAATCAACCGATACGAGCGGGATGTCCGACGGAAGATCCTGACCCACCTCACTGTTTCACCGAAGCCCGATATCAACCTGGGGCTGGTCCTCACGGCCATCGTCATCGACATCGAGCGTGTTGGCGATCTGACGAAGAACATCGTCGAACTGGCGGCGGGCTCTCCCCAGGCTTTCGACGGCGGGGAGCTGGACGAGGAAATCGCCGAACTCGAAGAGATCGTAGAGGAGATGTTTGTGGACATCGTTCCGGCCCTGGAAAGGCCGGATGTTGAGTTGGCCAGGAAAGTCCTCGAAGACCACAAGCGGCTCGCGGGTCGTGTAGAACTCTCTCTGCAACTACTTCGCACCAACCAGGCTCTCGGTGGGCAGGCCGGTCTTGCTGTGACGGCGGCCTTGTATCTCCGGTACATGAAGCGAGTTTCGGCCCACCTCAAGAAGGTGGCCACGAGCGTCGTGAATCCCTATTACCGGATCGGATTCAAAGAAAAGAAATAAGGAGAGGGTGGCCCAATGAGATGGAAAGCTGTCGTGTTCTCCTTGTGTCTTCTCCTCCTGGCCGCCGGGGTCTTTCTCTCGCCCGACGCCAGAAGGATCCTGGGCTTTCCGGAGGTTGGGACGGAGCCAGCCATGGGAGTGCGACTTGCACCTGGCGCGGTGGCGGTCTTTCCCTTCGACGGGAGCATAGAAAATTCTACCGACCTTCCGTCGGCCGGAGCCTTTTCCGGCAGCCGAACCTTCGTGGAAGGACTAGAAGGGCAGGCCCTCGGTCTGGGGCCCGCCCAAGGATCGGGTCATCTGGCCCTCGCCGTAGAGCATCTCCCTCTCGGGGGTGCGAGTGATTTTTCGATTCAGTTCTGGATAAGGACCGAGGCAGGGGCGGACGCCCAGTTTGCGGTATTGTCTCAGAAGGAGTTTCCCGACAACAGTCTAGCCTCGCAGAAGAACCCGGGATGGGTGTTCTACTTCTCGGGGGGCACCTGGGCCTGGAGTATGGGTTCCGGATCCCGTCGGATCACCTACGAACGGGACAATGGGCGGCGGATGCCCTTGAACGATGGCCAGTGGCATCAGCTGACCATGACGTACAGCCTTTCCTTGTCGGAGGTCCGGCTGTTCTACGATGGAATGAATTGGGTCTCGTACCACGTGAACGATTCAGATGGCTTCGACTTCTCCAATCCGAACCCTCTTGTAGCTGGGTGGAACCGGGACGGAGCCCAGCCGAGGCCTGAGGTTTTGCCGAACATCGAAAGAGGCGCAGCGGACCTGCAAATGATGGTCGACGCGTTCAACTCTTTTGGTTTGACCCCACTTCGATCCGGCGAGCTCCTTCCCCTGGTCTCGGAACCAGGGAGAATCTTCAACCAGAAGGTAGATGAGGCCGCTGCCCTCCGGGGGGCCGATAGCCTGACGTACCGCGAGTCCATGGAGTCAGTGGACTGGGAGCCGATTCAGGAAGCCGAGTCCACCTTGATGTCCAACCCGTACACTGTCCACCAGAACATGAACTTCACCGGAATCGCGCCGGTGGCGAAGGTCTATTCCCTGGTCGATGGCCGAGTCGTCATCCAGCAGGACGCGGCGGAGGACTTCGCCGAGCGGGAAAGACTCGATGTGCCCGAATTCGACATGGACCACCTCGCCATCTGGGACCGTGTGCTGACACCGGCTGAGGTCACCGCATCGTACTCGGCCTCCTTCGAATCCGAAGAAACTGCCCTGGCGGAGAGCCTCTCATCGCTGACGGCCGCTGCATGGAACATCTGGCACGGAGGAAAACACTTCACCGTCGAGGAGGATGGGTTTGATTCGAGGGTCGCTATCGCGGAAATGATCGAGGAGCAAGCGGTCGACGTGGTCATGATGCAGGAGACCTACTCATCCGGGGACTTCATCGCGGCCGAGCTGGGCTACTACTTCGCGACAACGGTCGATTGGGATTACCTGAATCAAGGTGCGAACATCTCGGTCCTGAGTCGCTTCCCCATCAGGGAGCTCCACGTCCAGGAGGACTCGCCTTTTCAGAACGTGGGCACCAAGGTTTCGATCAGCCGAACCCAGGATCTGTATGTGATGTCGAACTGGTACGGGATGGATCAGTTTCCTGCCGTGTTCGATTTCCACCAGTCCCGGTTCCAGGAGTCCGACCTCATTCCCACCCTGTTCGCTGGCGATTTCAACGCGGTGCCGCACACGGACGGCGGGGACAGCCCCGCCTCGGTGGCACTGCTGGGCGATGGTTTCACCGATGCTTTCAGGAGCCTCTATCCCGACGTTGAGCAGTTCCCTGGAGCGTCTCACCGGAGTGGCAGGAGGATCGATCAACTCTACTACAAGGGGATCGGACTAACGAACACTTCGACCAGGGTGATCTCGACCCGACCGGGCGGCTTCCCGTCGGACCACTTCATGATCGTGTCCACGTTCGAACTGGATTATTCCACCAGGAGATAGGCCTGATCCATGGTTTTCCGAGCGCTCATTCTCAGTCTGGCTGCTCTGGCATTTGCCAGCCCACTCTCTGCCCAGTCCGAGCCGTTCAAGGTTCATGACACTCGGCCGGTGATCACCGAGGGGCCTTATCTGGTGGCAACGGGGGAGACGACTGCAACGGTGGTTTGGTTCACCGACACACCGAGCCATGCGAAGGTCCGATACGGGCTGGGAGCTGATCTCTCCCGCGTAGCCGAGCCCCAGGTGGACGGACTGATCCCTGTTGGTACCCGTCACGTGGTGCACCTGCGGGATCTGACTCCGGGGTCCACGTACAGCTACCAGGTTGTGGCGACCCGGGTGGTGAAGCTGAATGCCTATTGGCCGGAGAAGGGGCTGGAAGCCAAAGCAGGTCCGTACCGGCTCACTACCTTCGACCGAAACAGCCCCTCCGTTTCGTTTTCTGTTGTCACCGACACCCACGAGGACACGGGCAGGATCAATGCGTTGAACGAGGCCATCGACTGGGAAGCCACGGAATTCCTGGTTCATGCAGGCGATGCTTTCCACTGGATCGATACCGAGGAGCACCTTTTCCGGGCCTGGCTCCGTCCGACACTGGCCGGCCTGGGCTACGACAGGTCGCTGATTCTCCTCCGGGGGAATCATGAGACCCGGGGGCCTTTCGCGCGGCAGCTACGGGATTATGTCCCAACGATCGAGGGGCGCTTCTACTTTGCCCGGGACGCCGGGCCCTTGCATCTGATTGTGCTGGATACGGGAGAGGACAAACCGGACAACACGCCGGTCTACGCCGAGTTGAATCGGACCTCAGAGTACCGGGCGGAGGAATTGGCCTGGCTCAAGAAGCACATGGAAACGGAACCGCGGGTTTCCGAGGCGCCGTTCCGGGTCATCCTGATGCACCAACCTCAGTGGGGCTGGCTGGCCGATGGGCCGGGTGAGTGGGTGGAGACGGCCAATGATGCCGGGGTGGATCTGGTGATCGCGGGGCATCGGCACCGTTTCTCGTACACGCCGCCAGGCCCCGACGTGGCACACGACTACCATCTACTGGTCCTGGATCAAGACCAGGTCGGCCAGGTAAGCGC